>CATPAV010000102.1 GCA_955652245.1 uncultured Candidatus Udaeobacter sp.
AAAGGCCCCGACGACGTCGTCAGCTCCTTCCAGGCAATCGCGCTGACGTAAGCGTGGCGGGCATCAAACCCGCGTGGAGGGCGAGCTTCGCGATGCCCACTAATTTAGGGGCTCGCCGGAGTTCGCCCCTGCAGACAAACCGGCAAGCGCCAAAACTTTTTCCGCGCAACCCCAAGAGAGCGTGAAACCTGATCCGCCATGGCCGTAGTTGTGAATGACGGTGCGACCGTCCCGAAGGTGCTGGCGTTCGAGGCGAACGCCTGATTTGCGAAATGGACGAAGGCCGACGCGCTCGGTGAGGACACGGGGATTGTCGATCTTCAAAACGCGACTGCACTCGGCGACGATTGTCGATGTTGCGGCAGGATCGACGGCGAGATTGTCGCTGATTTCATTCGTGCCGCCAAAAACGCAATCGTTCCTGCGCGGGATCGCGTACATGAGCGGCTCATCGTCGCAAACAATCGCGCAGTTTAAGTTGTCGATCTTCGGTACGACGGCGACCTGGCCACGATGCGGTTCAAGATCGATATCGTCAACGAGTTCGCGCGCGCCGATTCCGGCGCAGTTGATCACGAGATCGAATTTTGGATCAACGGCTTCGAGTTTTTTGAACTGAACATTTGGGTTGATTTCGCCGCCGGCTTTGATGAATCGGTTTGCGAGATAGTCGAGATAGATCGTGGTGTCCGTCAGGGGAACGTTGAGAGTGAAACCGCTTCGGAATAAATTGTGGCCACCGCGCTGCTCGCGGTCGGAAATCGGCCGCAGGCCGGTTGCCACAGAAGAAAGCCGTTGTGCACCAAGCAGGACCGCCCAATCTGGAATTGAAATCCCGCCGGTGCGCGAAAATTGCTGCAGCTCGATCGTTGAGACGCCAGTCCCCGACTCACGGCTAAGGTCGACGAGTAATTTGTAGGTCTCGAGCGCCCACGCGATCACAACATCGGCTGGTTCGGCATCGTATGGAAACCAGACCGCGGCGGCAGCAGCGGAGGTTGTACGTTGGCCCGCCTCTTCAGCGAAAATTGCGGTGTGATATCCGCGCTCGGCAAAAACAACGGCGCACGTCAACCCGGATACGCCAGCGCCGACGATTGCCACGCTCTTGATCATGAGAATGATCTACGTGCAATGGGTCGCCACGTCATATAAAATGGCGCGCGATGGTTTTCCTAAATCGAGATGCGTTGACGGAAAAGGTTCTCGCAGGCGAGCGAATTTCAACCAATGAAGGGCTGGAGTTATATCGCTGGCCGTTGGAGGAATTGGGCATTTTAGCGACTGCGCGGCGCGATCTGGCAAAGGCCAAATCGTACAATGACCGTGGCTCAGAGATCGTGACTTACATTGTGGATCGGAACATTAATTATACGAACATCTGCAATGTGTACTGCAAGTTCTGCGCATTTTATCGGACGGAGAAAGATGAAGATCATTACGTCCTTTCGTTCGAGCAGATCGATCAAAAGCTCGATGAGCTTTCGGCCGTGGGGGGCGTTCAAATCCTGATGCAGGGTGGCCACCATCCGAAATTGCCATTCCAATGGTACGTCGATCTTTTGCACCACATCCGGGACCGATATCCGCACATTAACATCCACGGATTCAGTCCGCCTGAATTCCAGCATTTCGCGGAAACTTTCCGCATGCCTTTGCGCGAGGTGATCTCTGAATTCAAGAATGCGGGGCTGGGTTCAATTCCTGGCGGCGGCGGCGAAATTCTGGTTGATCGCGTGCGCAAAAAGATTTCGCCTCTGAAAATTAACAGCGACCAATGGCTGGAAGTGATGCAAGTCGCACACGAGCTCGGATTGAGATCGAGCGCCACAATGATGTTCGGTCATGTCGAGACGGTTGAAGACAGGATCGAGCATTTGCAGCGCATTCGTGAACAGCAGGACCGCAGCGGCGGATTCACCGCCTTCATCTGCTGGACGTTTCAACCGCAGCATACCGTTCTGAAGGTAAAGCACCCGACTGGCGTAGCGGGATATTTGCGGACGCAAGCGCTCGCCCGGATTCTTTTGGATAACATCGACAATGTGCAAAGTTCATGGGTGACGCAAGGCCCGGGGATTGGCCAGGTTGCACTCAAATATGGCGCGAACGATTTCGGATCGGTGATGATGGAGGAGAATGTCGTGAGCAGCGCCGGGACAACATTTCGACTGAACGCCACAGAGATTGAATCGCTGATTCGCGATGCGGGCTATGAGCCGCGCCGGCGAAATAACTGGTACGAGCTTTTAAACTAGAACCTGTGGAAGAGTTGTTCGTGGACAAACCGCCCGCTTCCACGGAAAATCTGCCTTGACGATTGCCTTCTTCTTTCCGATATAGCCGCCTGTCCCGCGTGGGTTCGTTTACGCGAGACTGCGCTTCTTAACTTATGAGATACTTTTCCGGATGGATGCGCCCCCTGCTATTTGCAATCTGGGTCGCGTCCGTTTGCACGCTGCTTGGCGCGATGTCGGCCCGGGCCCAAAGTCCCCAGGCGCCTCAGGGTGCTCCGATCATCCGGTCAATAGAGGTCGAGTACACAGGGCCCGCGATGGTGAGCAAGGAGCGGATTCTCGCGCAGATGCGAACCAGAGTGGGCCAGCCCTATTCCGAACAAGTAGTTGAGCAGGATGTTGAGGCTCTGTACAAGACGGGCTCGATTCTAAACGTTCGCATCTTCGCTGAGCCGGAAGGCGACGGCGTGAAGGTAATTGTATCAGTGCAGACGCGTTCGATCGTACGTGAGATCGAAATCGATGGCGCCGAACGCATCAAAGCAAAGAGGCTACGCAAAGAAATCAAATTGAAGCTTAACCAGCCGATAAACGAGCAACAGCTGGAGGAAGCGCGCCAAAAAATCATCGAAATTTATCAGTCACATGGTTTCACTGACGTCAGCGCTCAATTTCGGGTCGATGCAATTGACGAGAAGCGCGGGACTTCGCGTGTGGTTTTCACGATCAACGAAGGAGCGAAAGGCGCAGTGCGCCGGATCCGTTTCGAGGGGAATGAGCATTTTAGCGAGAGGGTCTTGCGCAAACAGATGAAGACGCGTGGCAAAACACTCGTTTCCTTCATCGATAAATCCGGCCGATTGGACGAAGTGCAGTTGGAACAGGATTTGGACAAAGTCCGCGAATGGTACCAGGACCACGGGTATATCGATGTGGGAATTAAGGACGTGCGCAAGGAACGCAGCCACAACGGTCCGATGATTCTCACGATCGTGATTGCGGAGGGTCCGCAATATCACGTCGGTAAGCTGACAATTTCGGGAGAGAAAGTGGCGCAAGAAGACAAGATTCGCTCGCTGTTAAAAATGAAGGAAGGCAGCGTCTATTCGCCGAAGGCGCTGCACGATGACGCGAAAGCTATTGCCGACGCCTACGGTAGCGGAGGTTATGTCGATCTTGTGATTTTGCCGGAAGGCACACCGGCCGGTCCTGCTCGGATCGACGTGCATTATAAAATCGAGGAGGGGGACCGCTCGTTCCTGGAGCGAGTCAATATTGTTGGTAACACACGCACCAAGGACAAGGTGATTCGTCGCGAAGTGATCATTGCGCCGGGAGATGTCTTCAACACCGTTCGCGTGGACACGACCAAGAAACGTCTTGAGAATCTGGGTTATTTTTCGAAAGTCGAAACTTATCCGGAAGACACGGACGTAGCCGGCCGTAAAGATCTCACGATTCTGGTGCAAGAGAAACGGACCGGTTCGCTCAGCTTCGGCGCCGGCTTTAGCACGATCGACAGCCTGGTCGGGTTCGTGGAGCTCACGCAAGGCAACTTCGATTTGATGAATTGGCCATCCTTTACGGGTGCGGGCCAAAAGTTCAGGTTGCGCATTCAGTACGGCACGCAACGAAAGGACTTTATCCTCAACTTGACGGAACCCTATTTCCTCGATCGGAAGCTCTCGCTCAGTGGTCAGCTTTTCTTTAGCGAGGCAGACTACTTGAGCTCAGTCTATAATCAGCGCAATTACGGGTTCTCAATCGAGGCACGCAAGCCGATCAATGCATACATGTACGCGAGCTTGGGTTACCGCCTTCAAGACATCGATATTTACAATGTGAGCTCAGCCGCGTCCCCGTTGATCCAGTCGCAAAAAGGTTCGTTTCTGGAGAGCGAGATCTTCACCAGTCTTGTTTTTGATCGGCGTGACAATCCGTTGCTCACGCGAGTGGGTCAGCGCGTGAGTCTTTCGCCCTATGTTGCCGGCGGTTTTCTCGGAGGTGATACCCAGATCTACGGATGGGATCTCGAGGGGTCCCAGTATTTCCATTTCAAGTGGGACACGATCCTACTCTTTAACGGCGAAATCGCGACCGTTAATAAGTGGGGTAGCGGCAATGAAGTTCCAATTTTCGATCGACTCTATCTCGGCGGCTCAAACAACCTCCGCGGCTTTAACTTCCGCGACGTCGGGCCGAAGGATTTTAACGGCGAACCCCTCGGCGGCAAAAGCATGGCACGAGCAACGGTCGAGTTCACTGTTCCTATTGTTGCGAAAGCGCGCGCCGCGATCTTTTACGATACTGGTCTTGTCAACAGCAATGCGTGGGATTTCAGCGAACAGACGCAAACAATCACACGAAAGCCCGGGTCGACGAAGCCTCCTAACGAATTCGATAATCTCGCCTCCGATATCGGCGTTGGAGTTCGCCTCGATTTGCCGATTGGTCCGCTGCGTCTCGACTACGGAATTCCACTTCAAAAGGCTCGGAACAGCGGCGGTGGGAGGTTCAACTTCAATG
>CATPAV010000103.1 GCA_955652245.1 uncultured Candidatus Udaeobacter sp.
CGTTCGCGGAATCGATATCAAGCCCGATGGCGCGCAGGTGCGCGAGTTGAGGTCGCCACAATGCATGTCGCAGGCGATAAGCGCGGGTGTCGCCGTCCGTTCGCGCCTCAATGCAACCGGTCTCAAGCAAACGCTTCAAAAGCCAATCCAGCACGGAACTGAACCGCGGCTGATATGAAAGCGCCTGACAAAGTTGTTTCGCGGATCGCCACTCGTCGAGTTGATCGATAACATCCAATCGAGCGAGTAAATCAATCGCGAGATCGATGCTATAACGCTCCATGAGTTCGATGCTTCGATACAAACGTTCGCTGAACAGCGCTGACGGGTAACCTTGTAGCCACTGCGCCAGGCGCGGATCGTACGGTTGAGGGTTAAAGTCAAGCGCTTCGGATGGTGTCGCGGCGACATTTTTGGTGCGCACGCGACTGATCTGAAGGCGGCCTTCAACTATCGTGCGGTCTTCAACGCGAGAGACAAAATCGACCTCCATTCCAGCGCTATTCGCCGGAGTGAGACAGATAGTAAACCACTGCTCGGGCTTTAACGGGAGCAAAAACTTGACTGCACGTACGCCGGTAAGCTGACAGCCTGGGCGCCATTTAGTCAAAGCGGCGGCGATTTCATCGAGAATCACTACGCCCGGCACGACAGGTGCGCCCGGAAAATGTCCGGCCAGGCTGGGATGATCAGCCGGAATCGCACGACAAATCTCAAAGTTCATTTGTCGCGCACTCGCGATGATATCATTATTTAGTGTGGCCACGTCCGTAGCATGAATGTAATGCGCGCATCGGCCAAAAGAGCATCGCCGGCTGAGACACGGCATTCGTAAATTGCATTGCCGGCGTCTCCGAAAACGCGTTGCGCACGAATCTCCAGTGGCGAATCGATGTCATCCAGGCGCGTGACCTGCAAATGCGCATCCCGCAGCGCAGCCAGATAAAATGGCGGTGCTGCCATGCCCACTGACCGCGCTCTTAATCCGCCGTGCACTCCGGCCGCCTGCGCGCCATATTCAAAAGCATGCAACGCCGAAAGCCGTCCGTCACGGCGCAGCGGATTATCCGGATCGCGATGCGTTTCACTCGTGCATATAATCGATTCGTCGTCCCAGGCGAGCACGTTATCCAACACACACATGAGACCGGCGTGCGGAATGAGCGTACGGATTTCCGCTTTATCTATCGGCATATTTAGTTGGCGGTGACCGCTAACTCCAAAACGGATAAAAGTTGAACCAGTTATAAGGCGCAAGCCGCGTGTAATACTCCAACCGATCAGCGTAGCGTTGCATCCAATGCCGGATGTCCGCCGGTCGCCGGTCGCGATCCAGGATTATTTCACCGGCCAATTGCTCGAAGTAAATCTCGTAACGGTTGCCGCCGCGGTAAATGCCGAAAAACAAGATAACAGGACAATGCATGACTGCCGCAAGCACGATCGGGCCGGCGGGGAAAGTAGCGGTCGCGCCCAGGAACTGGCATTGCGTGGTCTTGCCGTCGCTCGAGATACGGTCGCCTAATGTGCCAATCAGGAAACCTGCGTCCAAACTTTCTTTCACTCTAAGCAAAACATCCGGTCGATCCGATTCGATCACTGTGTTGGCGATCTCCGGGTTAAGGGCATCAAGAAAGCGCGTGATATTCTCGTTGTGCGCGATATCCATCAATACCTTGAGCGGAAGATCCTGTTGCGTCACGCCCAGGGCGCGCAGCACCTCGAAACTACCGAGGTGAGAACCCAGGAGAATGCAACCCTTACCGGTCTTGACCTGGCGGTGCAAGATTTCGCTGTGATGAACTTTCACGTTAAAGCGCGCAAACTCGCCTTTCAGCAGGTACAGCCGATCCAATATTGTGGCGGCGAAACAGTGGAAATGCCGGAACACGTGCCACCAGCGAGCCGGGCGACCACGTATGCGCATCAAGTAATCGCGGGATACCCGCCGGGCCGCCTTTGCACTGATCAGAAAGTAAAATGTGATCGGATACAGCAGCAGCCTCGCCGCCACGCGCCCGATGCGCAGCGCGATCCAACCGATCAGCCGCAGCATGGCGGGCGTGCCGCGCTCCGGCAACGCCGCCCAACCGCGCGCGTGTAAGGTATCGATCGCAGTTTTCGAAGGCGACAATGTTGGTTGATCGCTGAGCACGGCTACACGTTTCTCCAGACAAACGGTAACCGAGTACAGTACGCCTTGCTCAAATGCTAACAAGATTGGAATTGGCCAGGCTTTGTATCATTGGGACGGCAATGAGCGCAAGGCGAGGGTGTAACCGGATGCGTTGACATAAGCAGACTGATCGTCGCAGCATGTGCCGGTGAGATTTGAAAATCAGGTCGCAATTGTTACGGGCGCGGGGAGGGGAATTGGCCATGCAATCGCGGCACGGCTGGCGCGCGAAGGCGCGCGCGTGGCGTGTGTGAGCCGGACGGAGAAAAACGCTGAGAAAATAGCCGCCGAGATAAACGCCGCACAAGCGAGCGCGGCGAAAGCGTACGCGATTGACGTCTCCAATCATGCTGATGTGCAGAGAATCGGCGAACAAATTCTGAGCGATTTCGGGCGAGTCGATATTCTGGTGAACAACGCCGGCATAACCCGCGACATGCTCAGTATGCGCATGACTTC
>CATPAV010000104.1 GCA_955652245.1 uncultured Candidatus Udaeobacter sp.
ACCAAAAGATCGCCGACGTTCTCACTTACGAACGAAGTGACTGGGGGAACAATGCCAGCCCGGTTACGGCCGAACAAATTGCCGCTTTGCGCAAAGAGCTGGCCAATCATCCAGAGTCATTCATCGAGCATGATCTGATGGCCGTTCCGGCAGACGCTGATCTTCCCGGCGGCGCACCCCCGGGCGCTGCGCCGCCGAAACCCGGCGAACAGGCAAAACCCGGCGCGCCCCCGCAACCGCAAGCCAGTCCCGCCTCTTGACGCAAATCGTGTTCTATACTCGGTGCTGCTCAACTCTTAATTATGAATAGACTATTACTGCTTTTAATTTTGGTTATGCTCGTAGCGTCAACACAAAAAACATTGGGTGTCGATCAAAGTCAGGACGAAGCTGAGATCCGAAACCTCGTACAGACACGGCAACAGGAAGCCTGGAACCGGCACGACGCAAAAGCTTATGCCGCCTTGTTCACGGAAGATGGCGATTTGGTCAATGTAGTGGGCTGGTGGTGGAAAGGACGTCCGCAGATCGAGCAGAAGCTTACCGACGCTTACATATTCGTTTTTCGGGAGAGCACTCTGACTGTTAATGAAGTTCAGGTTAAATTCCTCACTCCCGAGATCGCGGTGGCGCACGTTCATTGGTCCATGGTTGGAGCTAAGACTCCGCCAAACATTCCTGAACCTCGACAAGGCATTCAAACGCTGACTCTGCGGAAGCAGGTCGATAAGTGGCTGATTGCCGCTTTTCAGAACACGAACGCCGTACCGGAAACACCATTTCCAAAGGGACCACCGATTGCTCCGTCCGCGCCAAGTGCGACGCCTTGAAACCGATCTAGATGTCCGAACACGGGATCGCTTCGGCCAACAATTCGGCCATGTGCCTTGGCCGGGTCATTGTAAGATCGACAATCTGATGACGACAACTTGTGCCGGATGCAATGATCTCTGTTCCGGCCGGTTGATCGTCGATCTTATCGATCAAATGCGCAGCGACTTGAACGGAGAGATCGTATTTCTCCGCGAGCGCGCCAAACGCGCCGGCCATTCCGCAGCAACCCGTGTCGAGTACGGTGGCTTTTCTGCCGGGCAAACGTTCCGCCAGTCTTTTCATGAACGCAGAATTCATGAGCGATTTGGCGTGGCAATGGGCGTGGATCGCGATTGTCGCCCGTCCATTTTTGAATTGGAGCGCGTCCGGTTCTTGCTCCAGTAAATCATCAACAAATTTTTCGAACAGAAAACAACGCTTCGCTACGCTGTCGGCGTTTTCGATTTTTAGCTCGCGATAGTCTTCCACAAACATCGACCAGCACGATGGCTCGAGAAAAAGAATTGGCGTCGAACTGTCGATCTCATTCAAGAGATCGACATTATGTTTTCCCGTCCGCGCGGCAGCATCGAGGTTTCCCTGGCTGAATGCGGGGCGTCCGCAGCATTGCCGGTTCTTTGGAAGCGCAACTTCAAACCTAAGCGCCTCCAGCACTTTCACCGCGGCAATACCGATGTGCGGTTCGTGATAACGCACAAATGTGTCGTCCCACAGAATCAGTTTGCCGCGCTTTTGTAGGGCGTTTCCGTGAAACACCGTGGCGTCTGACACAGACGCCCTACAATCTGTGTGAGCGCCGCTACAGTGTTTTTGAAACCAGCGATCGAATCGTTCGTTCGCGTAGTGCGGCAGCGAACGCCGAGCATAGAGCCCGAGCGTTTTTTCCATCACCGCCCGCACGGCTCGGAAGTTCAAAGATGCGTTTGCAATCGACGGCATTGCACAGCCAATTCGGCCAAGCAGATCGACATTGCTCAAGATTCGCTCGCGCAACGGCAAACCGTCACGCTGATGCCGCGCATACATCAGTTCCGCCTTTAATAACGCGAGATTTACGTTGGATGGGCATTCCGGCGTGCATCCTTTGCACGAGAGACAATTACTTAAAGCAGCATCGAGTTCTGCCGAGCGCAACGGATCGTGTCCGTTTGCGCGCAGCTCGAGCGCGGCCCGGATAATATTGGCGCGTCCGCGTGTGGACATGACTTCTTCTCCAGTCGCGAGAAACGTCGGACACATCGTAGGCGCATCCTTGCGGCATCCACCGCAGCCGTTGCATTGCTCGAGATTCCCGATGAACGAGCGGTCCTTGAAGGCAAAGGCAAGCCGCGGCTGAAATGGAAGCTCGAGAGGTCGCACGAAATTTTCGCGCAAATGATTGTCGATCTTGTGCTGGCCGTCCGCGAAAATTTTTCCCGGATTAAAAATGTTTTCCGGGTCGAACGCACTTTTGATCGCGCGCATCACTTCGAGCAACTCATCTCCGAGTTGCTCGCGCATGTATTCGGTGCGCGCGATGCCGACGCCGTGCTCAGCGGAAAGCGAACCTTTGAATTGCTTCACCAGCGCAGACGTTTGATCGGCCACCTTCCGAAATTTTTTCAAATCGGATGCGCTATGCAGGTCGAGCACTGGCCGGACGTGTAACAAACCGGTGGCGGCATGGCCGTAATAACTCGCCTCCAGCCCGAGCGGTTTCATGATCGACTGCAATCCCGCGACATATGCCGGCAATTGCGCCGGGCGGACCGCCGCGTCCTCAATGAACGCCACCGGCTTGGCTGGCCCAATGCAGCCGGTTAAAAGCGAGAGGCCAGATTTACGCACCGACCAGACCAGGTTCATTTGCACGGCATCGGTCAGAGTCTTCGTGCGCAGCCCGAGCTTCCTCGACTGCAAGATCGACAATCTCTCGGCGACGTCTTCGTAGAATTCGACGAGTAAAATCGATTTGCACGGCTTGGCGTCGAGCTCGAGCAGATCGCGCGCGGCTTGAAAGAGCAGTTGGGTCTTGGTTTGATCGAGCAACGGCCGGTCGATGTGTTCGATCGCTGCCGGTTTGAGATCGAGCAGTTCAACCGTGGCTTGCATTGCTTCGCCGACCGATGCGAAGAAGATGAGGCCCAAACCTTTCTTGCGCGCCAACGGCGAGATTTTGAGTTCCGCGGAAAAAATTGCCGCAAGCGTTCCTTCGCTGCCTGCGAGAATTTCGTTGAGATTGTTCGGCGCGCGCAGAAATCGTTCAAGACCATAGCCCGGCCAGCGCTTCAATAGACCCGGCGGCATCCGCTCGCTCATCTCACGAACATGCGCGCGAATGAGATTGTCGATCTTCTCGCGCTCGACGCACAAGGTCTCATGCCCGGGGCCGATCTTCTCGACCCGGCCATCAGCCATTACAATCTCCAGTGAAACGACATGATCGGCCGTTGTTCCGTAAACCGGCACGTGAGCGCCAGACGAATTATTAGCGATCATTCCGCCAAGCGTTGCGCGGGCGCTCGTGGCGACATCAGGTCCAAAACAGAATCCGCGCGGTCTGAGGAAATCGTTGAGCTGATCCAGCACAACGCCCGCGCCGACCCGGACGCTACATTTTTCGACATCCAATTCACCGATCTGCCGGTTGTAACGCGAAAAATCAACGATCAATCCCTCGCCGATCGCACCGCCGGACAAACTTGTGCCGGCACCTCGTGGAATGATTGAAACGCCCGTGTCGGCCGCCGCATGGATCACTGCGGCGGCTTGCTGCGCGCTTTTTGGAAACGCCGCGCCAATCGGCTCGATCTGATAAATGGACGCATCCGTCGCATAAAGCTGTCGCGTCAGG
>CATPAV010000105.1 GCA_955652245.1 uncultured Candidatus Udaeobacter sp.
CAATGACCCCGAACCCACACGGCAGTCGCTTGCGGCGGCATAACCCAACTGCCAGATACCCACACGTAGTCGGTTCCGGTCCAGCGCCAGTAGCCGGGCGTCCAGACATATCCCGGGCCTGGGATCACCGTCTGCGTTTCAACGCGAACTGCCGGCGGAGTCCTGGCCACAACGACCTCCCGGGCCGGACCTTACGTCGTAACCTCCCGCGTGGTCGTCGTGGTCACAGTAGTTGGTTCCTCAGCGCAGCCGACGAAGAAAAATGGGGCGAGCGCCAATGCATAGACACCTCTTCTCATATAAGCCTCCTCGCTATGGATTCGTTTCGCACCAGGAACTCGGCTTTGTTCGAACTGCGATAACGATTTTTTCTCTACGCACAAGCGATAGCGGAAAACGGATTCTGATCCGATGATCAAGGATGCTTTACGTTGTCGCAACCCCAATCGGCAATCTTTCGGACATCACACTTCGCGCGCTCGAGGTGTTGAAATCAGTCCATCTGATCGCGGCGGAAGACACGCGACATTCCAGCATCTTGTTGAAGCATTTCGAAATCAAGAAACCGCTCGTCAGTTATCACGAGCACAATGAAGCGATGCGCACCGCTCAACTGGTCGAGCGCCTCGCGGCGGGCGAAACCGTTGCCCTTATCACCGACGCCGGAACGCCAGGGCTTTCCGATCCCGGCGCGCGATTGATCCGCGAATGCATCAGGCGTGACCTGCCATTCACGATCATTCCTGGGGCGTCGTCGATCCTGATCGCACTAGTCGGTTCTGGATTCTCGACGGAGAACTTTTGCTTTCGCGGATTTCTCCCTGTCAAAAGTGGACAGCGCGAACGCGAGCTGCAGGCAGCAGCCGAAGGCGACGAAACAACAATCTTTTTTGAATCGCCATATCGTCTCACGAAAACGCTCAAAGCATGCATCGACATCATGCCGGACCGCCACCTTTGCGTCGCCCGGGAGCTCACAAAAAAATTCGAGGAGTTTCGGCGCGGGACGGCCCGCGAGCTTTTCGCGCACTACGAAATGCGTCCGCCCAAAGGCGAGATTGTGCTTTTGGTTTCTGCACGGTAGCTGTTTCGCTGCTTGCCACGCCATAGCCATGCGAAGGCGGGTGCGAAACGCGCGCGCGTCGCACGGCGACGCGGCTACAGCAGCCGATATTAAACAAATATGCGGCTTCGCCGCTAAATTCAGCCTCGAGCAAGGGATTGCTCGATCCACCCAGTACGCGCCACCTTTTCGTTTGCCAAAACCACTTACCTGTGGAATTTTGCGCGGCTTTTCCCAGGAGCATCTCGTTTCCTTGTATGGCTTACGCAGTTATCAAAACCGGTGGACGACAGTATCGCGTCGCGGAGGGCGACACGATCGATGTCGATCTTTTGAACGCCGAAGCAGGAAAAACGACCATCTTTGGCGACGTGCTATTGCATGCCGATGGCGACAAACTCACGCACGGTGATCCGCTAATCTCTGGCGCGAAGGTTACGGCCGAAGTTGTCGAGCAACGAAAAGACAAAAAAGTCATCGCGTTCAAATTCAAACGGCGTAAAGGTTATCATCGCACGGTCGGACATCGGCGAAAGCTGACGCGAGTGAAGATCAAAAGCATCAGCGTCGGCGCGAAGAAGACCGCCACCAAGAAAAGCGACGAGTAAAACGAGCGACTATCAACTCTCAACTATTAACCATCAACTTTCGTCATGGCTCATAAAAAAGGACAAGGCAGCGTCAAGAACGGCCGCGACAGCGTCAGCAAACGGCTGGGCGTGAAAAAATTTGGGAGCGAGATGGTCGTCGCTGGCAACATCATTATCCGCCAGCGCGGGACCAAATTTTTGCCGGGAAGAAATGTGGGGCTCGGCCGCGATTACACGATTTTCGCACTGGTAGATGGAAATGTGCGCTTCGATCGGGCTGGGCGACGGGTGAATGTCGATCCGGTCGCGGCTGGAAAATAGCCGGTCGATTCTCCTTTCCGGTTCTGGCCAGCTCGCGGTATAACGAATTTCGCTGATGAGATACAACACGTTCATTCTGTTCGGCGCCCCTGGCAGCGGCAAAGGCACCCAAGGGAAAACGCTCGGCACGATCCCGCGCTTTTATCATTGCGCCTGCGGCGATGTTTTCCGCTCGATCGATACGCGCACAAAAGTTGGCAAAGCCTTCCTGGAATACTCGAGCAAAGGTGAGCTCGTTCCGGATGAGATTACGGTCGAGCTCTGGCGGGAGGCCATCGAGGCGGCGGTGGACGCTCATAAGTTTAAACCGGACATTGACACGCTCGTCCTCGACGGCATTCCCCGGAACATCGGCCAGGCGAAAATCATGGAGGAAATGATCGACGTGAAAAAAGTGTTTCACCTCTCGTGCCCGAGCCGCGAGACCCTTTTTACGCGCCTGAAAAAGCGCGCGTTGAAAGATAATCGCCTCGACGACGCGAACGAACAAGTCATCCAGCGTCGCCTCGATACCTACGAGTCGGAATCGAAGCCCGTGCTTTCATATTATCCGGAAAAGATAATCGCGGCGGTTGACGCGACTCAGCCGCCTTCCAAAGTGTTGTTTGATATCCTCGCCAGCATGAACGGCGTGGATGCTCATCATGAGCCAGCAACAGTTTGAAAATTTCACTGCCTCAAGCCTCTATTGCGAGAAGTGCAAAACCGCAATGCCGGTGCGTGAGCGGCTGCTGTTAGTCCTGCCTGACCGCGAGATTTTCGATTATCTTTGCACTGGTTGCGGATCGTCGGTCGGCCAGCGTGAAGTCACTGCCGGCGATAAATTGCTGGCGCAAGCAGTGGCGAGGCGGCGTCCGCGGCGCGCGCTCGCGCAAACGCTGCTTCATTAAGGCGCGATGCGCGTCGCGTTCATCGGCACGGGTGGAATCGGCGTGCCGGCGCTGCAAGCTTTACTGCGATCAGGCGAACACCAACTCACTGGGGTCGTCACCCAGCCGGATAAACCGATCGGGCGCGAGCAGCGAATTGAGCCTTCCCCGATCAAAAAAGCGCTTATTGGAACCGAGATGCCGATCTTGCAACCGGCGCGGATTAAAGATCAGCAATCGATTGAGCAAATCCGCGCGCTGTTGCCGGACGTAATCGTGGTCCTGGCTTACGGACAAATTTTACCGCGCGCGATCCTTGAGAATCCCACTCTCGCTTGTTTGAACTTGCATGCGTCATTGCTTCCACGACATCGCGGCGCGGCACCCATTCAAGCCGCAATTGCATCGGGCGACTCCGAAACAGGAATCACGGTTATGTACATGGATGAAGGTCTCGACACGGGCGATATTTTATTGCAACACAAGATCGACATCTTGCCGACAGACACGGGTGGCTCGCTGCACGATCGGCTGGCGCAAATCGCGCCGGAGGTGTTGCTCGAGACTTTGAAGTTGCTTGCGCAAGGAAATGCACCGCGCGTCCCGCAGGATAATGTGCTCGCTACTTATGCGCCAAAATTGAGTCGCGACAACGGACGAATTGATTGGACGGAACCAGCTAAGGTGGTCGAGCGAAAAATTCGCGCTTACAATCCGTGGCCAGGGGCGTTTGCAATTCTGACAGATAGGCTGGAGCACGAGCTCAAACTGAAGATTCTTAACGCGCAGATTGTCGATGGAAAAGGAAGACCGGGCGAAGCTCTATGCGCAGATAATCGCGGGTTGATCGTTGCAACCGGAGAAAAAGCACTTTCGCTCCAGAAAGTTCAGCTCGAAGGGAAATCGCGAATGGGCGCCCACGACTTCGTTCGTGGCCATGCTCGATTGCTAGAACGAAAGCTCAAGTAATTCGCTGGATCCCTCCACGTCGCTCGGGATGACTCGCGTTGCGAGTCATTTTGCTTTTCAAAGACCAGCGCGTCTTGTTTCATCAGATCCGCATGAAAACAGAGGTACCCGCTTACAAGCGCATTGTGCTCAAATTGAGCGGCGAAGCGTTGCAAGAACGCGGCGGGAGCGACAATATTTCGCCGGCGGTTGTGCGTGCGATCGCCGAGCGGATCAAGGAAGTGCGGGACCTGGGCGTGCAGATTGCGGTCGTAATCGGCGGGGGGAACATCTGGCGCGGCCTCTCCGCGTCGCATCGCGGAATGGACCGTACAACCGGCGATTACATGGGCATGCTGGCAACGGTAATCAACGCCTTGGCTTTGCGGAGCACGCTCGCCGAGATGGGTGTCGAGACCCGCGTGCAAACCGCCATTGAAATGAAAAACGTGGCCGAGCCGTTCATTCTTGGCCGCGCTATCCGGCATCTCGAACTTGGCCGCATAGTTATCTTCGCGGCAGGCACCGGCAACCCGTACTTTTCCACCGACACCACCGCGGCGCTCCGCGCGAGCGAGATTCGCGCCGACATAATCCTGAAAGCCACGAAAGTGGATGGCGTTTACGATCGCGACCCGAATGCGCACGCAGACGCCCGACTCTACGATCGCCTCACGTTCACTGAAGCGCTCACGAAACGATTGCAGATCATGGATTCGACCGCATTTAGCCTTTGTATGGATAACAAAATCCCCATCGTGGTCTTCGATATGAACAAACCGAGCAACATCCGCGATGCCGTGTTCGGGCGAAAAGTCGGGACGCTCGTTTGCGATGAACCCGAACCGAAGTAGAAATTTAATGGCATGAGCAGCGACGACATTCTTCTCGAAGCCGAGATGTCGATGGAAAAAAGCGTGGATTACATGGTGCACGAATTTGCTGCCGTGCGCACCGGCAAAGCCTCACCCGGACTCGTCGAGAATGTCGATGTTGTAGCGTATGGATCGACCATGAAGTTGAAGCAGCTTGCATTGATCACCACGCCCGAGCCGCGTTTGCTCGTCGTTCAGCCGTTTGATGCCAGCACAGTGCAGGACGTCGAGCGGGCGCTCAAGGAATCAAAAATCGGCATCACGCCGAACGTCGATGGGAAGATTATTCGGCTCCCGATTCCAGAGTTGTCGGAAGAGCGGCGCAAAGATCTTGTCCGCTCACTCGGCAAAATGGCAGAGGAAGCGCGCGTGCGCGTTCGGGCGAACCGACGCGCGGCGCTCGATGAGGCGAAGAAACTCAAAGCCACCGGCGAATTAAGCGAAGATGGATTGCGCGATTTGGAGGCCGAAGTGCAAAAGCTAACCGATCGTTTCGTCAAGTCGGTGGACGATCATCTCAAGCATAAAGAAGCTGAGATCATGAAAGTCTGATCGCGCGCAAGATCGACCTCTCCTACGATCGACAATCGAATTCGTAGGGCGTCTGTGCCAGACGCCAATTTCTACAGCCGCACCAGATCGACCAGGAACTGGCACCAAAGATAAACCATCCCGCGCCAGGAATATTTTACATCGCCCGCGGCAGTCTGCTTGAGCACGCCCTTGGCAATATTATGCGCGATTTGATCGCGCAGATCGTTTTCGATTTCCGTTTCGATACGCTCTTCATCCAACATATCGATCGCGTCTGCATTCACGCCGTTCCGGCGGAGAAACTCGCGATGGCTTTGATAAAGCTGCCCAAACGATTGATCAGGGCGTTGTCGGTTGATGCGAAACTGAGGAGTCACTTTCAGACCGTAGGAGAGCGGATAATTCCAGGTCGTCCAAATCGTCCCCCCCTTGGCGCGCGATGAAATGCGCAAATAATAAAACGAGAGATCATGCTGCTCGTTCAGGCAGATCGCAGCCTGGGCTCGATCTTCCTCCTTGTAAAACAAACGGAAAAACTGGCGGTAATCCTCCCAATCCCAGCCGGTATCGCCCACATGGACGAAACCTTCGCTCTCGATCCCGCGCGTGATTTCAGTTAGCGCAGGAAAACTATCCGATGACGGCGGACTTTTCGGGCGGAGCTGTTTTTCTTTCGGCAGCCGAAGGGCGCGGATGCGAGTGAGAATTTCCAGCCACGGCAGAAAAAGCCAGCTCACGGCGGCAACCAATCCAAGTACCCAGCTGCCAGTTATAAAGAAGATTGCTAGGAATGAGGCGACAAGAATACCGAGCGCACCCGCCTTTTGTGAATACGAGTTTTGAAAGGTGCGCAGGCCGACGCTGAGCATCGCCACCCCGAGCGTTAAAAAAACACCAAACAGCATTAGGGATTAATCTGGTGCTCGCTTAGAAATTTTTCGAGCTGATCGGTATCGAAATTCGCCAGGATCCTGTCGCCCGCCACGAATGTCGGGACATAAGTTTGCTCGGAAAGCTGTTTCATCTCCTCGTATGCGTGTCGATCTTTGCCGACATCAACGACATCGAAACGATAGCCTTTTTCGGTGAGATAATCCTTCGCGTCAATACACCATGAGCACCATTCGCGACTGTAAAGCCTTAGTTCCATCGAGACGCGCTAATAAACTGTCGCTTTCGAGCGCGTCAACCGACAGCCGGTGTTTCAGTACGCCTTCGCCCAGACCACACGCCGCGAGCTTGGTTTACCTGTGAAAATGCATTCTCCGTGCTCTGCAGAATCGTCGAGCGGGATAACTCGAATGGTAACTTTGAGATCATTTTTGATTTGTTCTTCGACCTCGCGAGAGCCGTTCCAGTGCGCCAGGGCAAAGCCACCGTGAATTTCGGGTTTCTCAGAATTCGCCGGAGTAAAGAAATCGTAAAATTCCTTTTTCGAATCGATTACCCGTGTGTGTTCGTCGCGGAATTTTGTCGCACGTTCGTAAAGATTGTTTTGAATCGACATGAGAATTTCGGGCGCCCGCCGAACCAATTCCTCCATCGGCACCGATTCTTTCGCTTTTATCCCTTGATCGCGCCGGCTTACTTCGACGGAATTTTTCTCCAGATCGCGCGGGCCAATCTCGACACGGAGCGGCACACCTTTTTTGATCCACTCCCAATTCTTCACGCCACCGCCGAGCTCGCGGCGATCGACCTCCACCTCGATCGGTAGATCGACATATCGCATCTCGCGTATTTGCCTGGCAAGCTTGTCGCAAGCTTCGAGCACTTTCGCGCGCGCCTCTTCCTTTGGCGTGATAGGCAAAATTACGACCTGCGTTGGCGCAATGCGTGGCGGCAGCACGACTCCGTCATCATCGCCATGGGCCATCACGACCGTGCCGACGAGCCGCGTGCTCATACCCCAACTCGTGGTCCACCCATATTCCTGTTTGCCTTCGCGGTTCTGAAACTGAATTCCGCTTGCGCGCGCAAAGTTTTGCCCGAGAAAATGCGACGTGCCAGCCTGGATTGCCCTTCTATCCTGTACCATCGCTTCAATCGACAAGGTTTGCACAGCTCCGGGAAAGCGTTCGCTCTCCGATTTTTCGCCGCTGAAAACTGAAACAGCGAGATGATCGCGCACGAAACGTTCATAGACTTCGAGCATCTGCTTCGTCTCCGCCCGCGCTTCAGCCTCGGTTTCGTGCACGGTGTGTCCTTCCTGCCAAAGAAATTCAGTCGTGCGCAGGAAGAGCCGCGGCCGCATTTCCCACCGGACAACATTCGCCCATTGGTTAATCAGCACGGGAAGATCGCGGTACGATTGCACCCACTTCGCGTAGCTGGCGCCAATGATTGTTTCCGACGTCGGCCGAACCACCAGCGGCTCGGTGAGGACGCTCGCCGGCCTCAATTTTCCATTGGCATCAGCTTCGAGGCGGCTGTGCGTGACGACTGCGCATTCCTTCGCAAAGCCTTCGACGTGCTCGGCTTCCTTCGCGAAATAACTCAGCGGAATGAAAAGTGGGAAGTATGCGTTGCGGTGTCCCGTGGCGCGAAACATGGCATCGAGCTGGCGCTGCATGTTTTCCCAAATGCCGTAGCCCCACGGGCGAATGACCATGCAGCCGCGCACCTCCGACGGCTCTGCCAGCTCGGCGGCGCGAATCACTTGCTGATACCATTCGGGAAAATCCTGGTCGCGTCGTGGGGAGATAGCGGTTTTGGCAGTGGTGGCATTCATTGCGAGTGGCGTTTCACAGAAACGCCCTACAATTGTAGGGCCGCTGTGTCAGCCGCCAACTGGGATTTTATGCTGTGGCGGACGCAAAATGACCAGTCGCCATTTGGCGGGCCAGCCGCCATTTGCCAGGCCTTCAGAAATAATGGAGGATTCGACGCGCAAGGGACTATCCACCGCATATTTGACACTCCCTGCCGCGTCCCGTAGTTTTCGTGCCTTTTCCGCCATAATGAAAACGTTTTCCGCCAAAGCCAGCGAAGTCCCACGCAAATGGTGGGTAATCGACGCCAAGAACCAGGTACTGGGGCAAGTTGCGGTAAGGGCCGCCAATTTGTTGCGAGGCAAAGAGAAGACGATTTTCACTCCGCACGTCGATACCGGCGATTTCGTTGTCGTCATCAACGCTGACAAAGTGCGACTGACTGGAAAAAAAGAGGATCAAAAAAGTTACATGAGCTTTTCGGGATACGTGGGTGGCCACAAATCAGAGAATGCCCGGGCGCGGCGTGTTCGCCATCCGGAATTGCTGATTGAGCGGGCGGTGCGCGGAATGATCCCACACAATCGGCTCGGTCGCGCAGTTTATCGAAAATTAAAGGTTTACCGCGGCGATTCTCATCCGCATGCCGCGCAGCAGCCGAAAGCAGTCAAATTTGCCTGACGAGTAATTTTATGTCGCAAACTCAGCAATTCATCGCCACTGGTCGCCGTAAGACTTCGGTTGCACGCATCCGCATGATGCCAGGCACAGGCAAGATCGACATCAATGGTCGCAGCTTTGAAGATTATTTTCCCACCGCGCCATTGCAGAACGTTGTGCTGCAACCGCTTCAAACCGCAAAGCTCGTGAATTCCTACGACCTCTCGATCAACGCGAGCGGTGGTGGCACAAGCGGACAGGCCGGTGCGGTCCGTCTCGCGATTTCCCGCGCTCTTCTTCAAGTGGACGCTAATTTACGCAGCAGACTCAAAACTGAGGGCCTGCTCCGACGTGACCCGCGCATGAAAGAGCGAAAAAAATCGGGTCAACCTGGTGCCCGGAAACGTTTCCAGTTCTCGAAACGATAATTTTTCGTGTTGGAGGGACACGCGCTGTCGTGTCCCAAATATTAGGCTGCCGACGGCGCGGACGCCCTCCAGTTATTTTGGCCTCGCCGGTCTCGCACTTGGCGCCGCCAAAAATGGCGGGATGATCGATGTTGGTGCCGGCTCCGACGAGGCGCTTGGTTTCAACAAGCGCAATTCCTGGGCGGCCTCGCCCGCCCAAAAGCTCTCCCGGTAGCGTGTCAGGATCGTCTCGCAGACGCGCCGCGCTCCCTCGGTTTGGTTCTTCGATTTCAAAAGGTACACTTGCGAAAGCAGCGCGAGCGGGGCGTTGAAACTATTTGGATAGGTCGATGCGATCTGTTGGTACATCGACAATGCCTCATCATTTTTTCCCATCGCCTCCAGATTGGCTGCCATTGCCATTTTTGCCGTACTCACCAGTTCGTGATTCGGATTCTTGTCGATAAAAACCTGAAGCGTTGTGTTCGCTTCCGTGAATTTCTTTTCCTTCCGCCGCGCTTCGGCCAACAGAAGATAAGCATCGGCGGCCGCGGGCGTGTTCGGGTAATCCGCAATCACTCGTTGATATGCGTCCGCACTCTTTGCGTTAGCTAACAATGCCGATGCCGTTGCTGCTCGGCGATCAGAATAAAAGCGATAAGCTCCAAAGCCGATAATGGCGAGCACGACGATAATTAATGCCGCGATAATCTCAGTTTTGAATCGCTCCCAAAACACGCGTGTTTCAAGCGCTGCATCGTAGGAAGAAGGCGGAGCTGTCGGCATAATTCGATGTTGATGTTATTCTCGCCAATTTAAACTCGCGCGAGCGTCGTCTTATGCCACGCGAAGGTTTTTCACGCAAGCGATGTGCGGTCGTTCGCCTGCTTGGTTCGGCCGCGGCGAAATCATACTGCGGCTACCGAAATGATCATATAGACAATCACGGCCACGGCAGCGGTCAGGATAATGACTGTGATTGCCATGACCATGCGCGGGTCGGCTTCGATCTCGCCCCGTTCGATGGCCCGATTGACCACGCGATAACGCCACGCCGCGAAGACTGTCAGCACTCCTCCAAGACCGTTCATGCATTCCCCCAGCACTTCGGAGATGCCGGTGTGGCGCACGCGCATCGCCTGACTCGCGCCGGAAGACATCTCGCGCATCCACAGGCTGAATCGCGCAATCACGAATCCAAACTCATCACGGCGATGCTGGTCCGCATCCAGGCGAGAAACGTCCGTTCGTTAGCGAGAATTTCAGCTTCGATCTTGTCCGGGTCGAGCCGCCCGAGCATTCGTCACCTCGTTGGACGCCGTTCCATTATCAATTCGTTTTGCTAATCGCACACGGCCTTGCGCGCAGCGTTGCGGAAAGTGTTAACTCTACGACATGAACCTATGGCAAGTATATTGGACCCCGGTCCGCGTGTTTCTCGGCCTCGGCGCCGAACCGCAGACACTCACCTTCGTGCAAATTTCACTGCGCGGAATCATCGTTTTCATGTTCACGCTTTTGATGATGCGAATCAGCGCCCGCCGATCGCTCGCGCGCCGCACCGTTTTCGACAGCGTCTTTTTAGTGATCCTCGCCTCTATGCTCGCGCGCGCTATCAATGGATCTGCGGATCTGCTCCCGACCGTCGGCGGCGGGTTTGCGATGGTTGCGTTTCATCGATTGCTGGCCTGGATTGCGTTCTATTCGCATGGCTTCGGCAATCTCATCAAAGGCACCGAGGAAGTCCTCATCCGTGACGGGGAATTGGTGCACGGGGGGTTGCGTCGCAACCACATCACGAGACACGATCTTGAGGAAGATTTGCGACTCGAGTTGCACTCTGACGATTTCAAGCGCATCCGAAGCGCACGCCTCGAACGCAGCGGCGACATCAGCTTTATCTGCAAATAATCACGCAGCCTCAATTGGATATTGGACGTTGGGCGCCTGCCACTCCGTAGCCTTGCGAAGGCGGGTTCGGCGTCCGACGTTTGCTTGATGCAGCCACACGACAAACTTTTCACTCCCGGGCCGGTCGAGGTTTCCCCGAAAACGTGGGTGGCGTTTTCGCGGCCGATGATCAGTCATCGCGGAGACGATTTTAAAAACCTTTACCGCGCGATTCACCCAGGTCTTCAGAAATTATTTAATACGAAGCAGCCAGTGTTTCTTTCGACTTCCTCGGCGTGGGGCGTGATGGAAGCGTCAATTCGCAACCTGGTTAATCGCGGGGTGCTCAATTGCATGTGCGGCGCCTTCTCCGACAAATGGTTCGACGTCGCCAAGCGTTGCGGCAAAAACGCCGAGCCATTGCAGATCGATTGGGGTAAACACATCGATCACAAGGCGGTGGATCGACATCTGGCGACCGGAAAGTTCGATACTGTGACTTTGGTTCACAACGAAACTTCAACAGGTGTGATGAATCCACTCGGCGAAATCTGCCGCGTCCTCGCGAAACATCCCGACGTGGCCCTTATCCTGGACACCGTCTCATCGTTCTCCGGAGTCAAGATCGAGATGGATGCCCTCGGTATCGACGTCATGCTCACCGGCGCGCAGAAAGCGCTCGCACTGCCGCCTGGTTTCTCGCTCTTCTCCGTTTCCGAAAAGGGATTTGCGCGCGCCGAGAAAATCGCGAACCGCGGTTTCTATTTCGATTTTCTCGAATTCAAAAAACAGCAGACCGAGTGGATGACGCCAAGCACGCCCAGCATTGCGCACATTCACGCCGTGCAATCGAAGCTCGACGAAATTTTCACCGAAGGACTCGAAGCGCGTTTTGATCGCCACGTGCGCACCAACGCGCTCGTGCATGATTGGGTCCGTCACAGCGGCTTCGACTTCTTCGCCGAAGAAGGTTACCGCTCAAAGACGCTCACTTGCGTGAAAAACAATCGCAGAATCGACGTTTTAAAGCTCGCGCGCGATCTCCGCAGTAAACACCGTCTCGTCATCGATCCCGGCTACGGCAAAATTCAGGGCAAAACCTTTCGTCTCTCCAACATGGGCGACGAAACGGAAGAAACGATTTCGCATCTGCTCGCGTGTCTCGATGATGTTCTGTAGCGCGGGTGCCCGCGATTGCCGAGCGAATGTCGTTTTCCTCAGCTGCAATCGCGGCCTAGCCTATCCCCGTTTATGCCAGCGATCGAAGCTTCCGGTTTAACTAAAATTTATCGGACCTACCGTAAGGAACGTGGCCTCTGGGGCTCGATCAAGGGTCTGGTCAAGCGACGATATCAAGAAACGCGAGCCGCCGACGAGGTTTCGTTCCAAATCGAGCAGGGCGAGTTTGTCGGCTTTCTCGGCCCAAACGGCGCGGGAAAAACCACCGTGCTAAAGATGCTGTCTGGCTTGCTGAATCCCACCTCAGGTGATGCGCGCGTGCTCGGCTTCATCCCGTGGGAGCGGCGCAACGAAATGAAGCGGCAGTTCAGTCTCGTGATGGGCCAAAAGAACGCGCTCTGGTGGGATCTGCCCGCTCAAGAATCGCTCGAACTCAACCGCGCCATCTACGGGATCGATCGGACGCGGTTCAAAAAGGTCGTCGACGGATTGTCGGAGCTTCTCGAAGTGGAGGACAAAATGAATGTGATGGTGCGCGAGCTCTCGTTGGGCGAGCGAATGAAAATGGAGCTCATCTCCGCGCTCATTCATCAGCCACGCGTACTTTTTCTCGATGAACCGACCATCGGGCTGGATGTCGTCAGTCAAAAACGTGTCCGGGAATTTTTGCGCATCTATAACGAGGAACATCGCATCGTCACGCTGCTGACAAGCCATTACATGCAGGACATCGAAGAGCTTTGTCATCGAGTTCTCATCATTGATCACGGCAAAATCTTCTTCGACGGACCGCTCGGACAAATTATCGATCGCTTCTCTGGCTACAAAATCGTGAGTCTGACCTTTGAGAAACAGGCTACGCGCGATTTGTCAGCGTTCGGTGAAGTGATCGAACAAACGCCGGTGTCAGTGCAATTGAAAGTCCCACGAGCGAAAGTCACCGAGACTTGCCGGCAATTACTGGAAGCTTGTCATGTCAGCGACATCAATGTCCAGGAAGTGCCCGTGGAGGATGTGATCCGCCAGCTTTTCGGAGAGCGAGCTGGCAAGGCCCGTTTGGAACGCGACGGTCAAAGCTGACCGAAGCTGGGCAAGATGCTTTTCTCCATCGCCTCTGCGAATGTTGGATAGCGGGGCGTCCAGCCAAGACAACGCAGTTTCGCATTGCTGACGCATTTACTGCTCTCCCCGCGCTTGCCTCGCGCTGCCGACTTTCCCACGGGCGGAAGTGGACGATTCAACTTCTTCGCCAACCAACGATAGCATTCGCTTTGCCGAATAGGCTGATCGTCAACCACGTTGTAAATTTGTTTTGCTTCGCGTTGTCGATCTAACAAGAGAAAGAGGGCTGCGGCGATATCGTCCCGGTGCACTTGGTTAATAAAGCGGTCGTTTTCCGGATCGACAACCGCGTTGCCGGCGAGAAATTTGCTCAGCAACGCCGACCGCCCTGGTCCATAAATTCCAGCGAGTCGCGCGACGATCCCGCTGTGGGCGAGGAACAGTTCTTCGGTTTCACGCAAGATTTGCCCAGTCTGATGTCGAGGCTCGGCGGCGCTTTCTTCGGTGACCCGTTCACCGTTGATTTGCGCATATACGCTCGTGCTGCTGGTAAAAAGGATTGTCGATGTTACAAATGTCTCGAGAAGAT
Source organism: uncultured Candidatus Udaeobacter sp. (assembly GCA_955652245.1). Lineage (GTDB taxonomy): Bacteria > Verrucomicrobiota > Verrucomicrobiia > Chthoniobacterales > UBA10450 > Udaeobacter. Next base: position 13,699 of record CATPAV010000105.1, read on the forward strand.
TGCGCGCGCCGTTGAGATAAACGCGACGATAAAGATCGACATGTCCGCCCCGCGTGCTCGCGCAATGAATGACCACGTCGAAATTTCCTTCGCAGGCGTGGACTTGTTGCGCGTCCGTTATGTCAATTGCGTGGATTGGATATGGCTTACCCGTTCCGGCCTTAGATTTTGTCCAGGCTTCGACTTTCCAGCCAGCACGATGAAACAAATCAGCAGTTGCCTGCCCGACATAACCGCATCCGGCGATCAAGATTCGCGGCATGATTCTTGATGCTCACGCAGCCGCGGACGCAATTTCAATTTCATCAAAAATGTTTTTCTGAATCGCGCGGACCTGTTTGAGACGAATCAACTCCAGAAGCGCGAGAAAAGTCACAGCGACTTCGATCCGCGACACGACTGCGCCAAACAATTCGGAAAAGCGAACAGGAGCGTCATCTGCGACCCGCTTCAAAATTGTATCGATCTTCTCCGAGACGCTGAAGCGTTCGCCGAAAATCTCCTGGACGTCTTGCCGAGCTTCCACTCGCTTGATCACCGTTTGAAACGCGTTGATCAGCTGGAAAATCCCAACTTCACCCAGTCGAAGGGGCACATCGGCAGAAGACGAACCTCTTTCCCGAGCGAAAATGCGCTCTTGTTTGAGTTCACGCAGATGCAATTGTTCAGCCGCCTCCTTGAATTTTTTGTACTCAATCAGTTGCCGAATCAAATCCCAGCGCGGATCATCTTCCTCGGCGTCTTCCTCAGGCGGCTGTTGATCGACGGGCAATAAACTGCGGCTTTTTAGGTAAATGAGATTCGCCGCCATAACGATGAACTCGCCGGCAAGCTCGATATTCAACTCCTTAAATGCCTGAAGAAATTCGAGATACTGCCGAGTGATGCGTTCGATCGAGATGTCGTAAATGTCGATCTCATCCTGCTTAATCAGGTAAAGTAGGAGATCGAGAGGTCCTTCGAAAACCTCGAGCTTGACCTTGTAATCGCCTTCCATGCGTCGCGCTCCGACTCTAGGCAACCGGACACGTAAAGTAAACGGCAGCGACGCACCGATTACCGGTTGCTATCGATCCTGCGGAAAATTTTCTCAGAAATTACACAGGTTCTTTTCGGTGGATCCAAACGCTGTTCACGAGTCCGAGTCCAAACATGATCATCAGCACAAACGAGCCGCTATAACTGATCAATGGCAGAGGCACACCCGTGATTGGCAGCATCGAGATGGTCATCCCCATATTTTGGAAGATATGCGTGAAGATGAGGGCAGTAATTCCAATGACCAGCAGCAGGCCTAATTGATCGGCCGCAAAAAATGCAACGAAGAGACAGGTCAAAAGGAGCAAGGCGAAGGCGCCGATGAGAAACATTCCTCCGACAAATCCCCACTGCTCGCCAATTGCGGAAAAAATGTAGTCGTTGTGCACGGCGGTCGCAGGCAGGAACCCAAGCTCGATTTGGGTGTTTGGCGCTTTGAATCCTTTCCCTGACCAGCCGCCTGAGCCAATCGCAATGAGCGATTGGTTAATTGCCCAGGCTGCACCCTGTTTGTCGATATCCGGGTGGGTAAAGGCAGTGATCCGTTGCTGCTGGTACGGTTTTAAACCAAGATTGATTGCGAGTGGAATAAACGCCAACCCAATGAGAATGATGCAAATTAAGTAGCGCAGTGGAAGCCCACTGACGAATAACAGCGCCAGAAGCACTGGTATCCAGATGATCACTTCGCCGAGATCGGGCTGCATCAGAATCAAAAGACAGGGGGCTCCGGCGATCGCTCCACACAACAGCAACCGCAGCATCGGATGCATCTCGCGAAATTGGGTTAGAAACAAAGCAAGGACCATGATCCCGGCGACAACCGCAAGTTGCGCAGGCTGAAAGTTAATCGGCCCCAAATGCAGCCAACTGCGCGCGCCATAAACTCGTTGGCCGATAAACTTCGTCAGGAGCAAGAAGAAAATGCCGGCCAGATACATCGGCAGCGCGCCCCAACGAATCCAGCGATAGTCAATCAGACTCGTAATCATAAACGCGAAAAAACCGACCGCGACCCAGTTTGCCTGCTTGCGCCAGAAATCTGCGGCGACGGAATCTCCCCGCATGTAAGTCGCGCTGTAGATTGCTACAACGCCAAAGATGGCAAGCGCGAGCATCGTGACAAGAAGGAGCCAATTGAGTCCAAGCAATTTTCGAAGAAAAGGAGTCATGCCGATCTAATTCGCTGAGGTTTCGGGACTATCATAGAGCGGAGCAAAAGCTCTGTTGATATCAACAACGAGTCAACAATTGAGCAAGCGCCGGAATCGTTTTACAAAATGGTAAAATCGTTTCGCGGATTCTCATTGCGCTTTAGGCTTCCATCACGTGCACACCCGATGCTACTTGCCAAAAAAAATTATAAAAAGGGGATTATCTCCGATAGGCGATAGACGGCCTATTTTCTCTATAAACGCCAGAGGATGTGGAGATTACGGGTCCCTTAACTCTCGAACTATTAGATCAATACAAGAACCTGGCGTCTAGGTGCTTAGAACTTTTGCGCGCAAATGTGACCACTTCTCTTGTCACTCGATCAAAGGCTATTAAAGTAGTCTCCACTTGTTCGTTTTGGAGGTTCAAGCAGATGTCCAAGCAGGCGAAGACAAAGCGAAAACTCGCGCATCCAATGTTTCCGATGCAGCGGCAATTGAATTTGCAGCACGAAGGTGCGCATTTCGATCTGCGTCCCATTTTTGATCGATTGAACGAGCGATATTTTCGCGGCCGCCTTCGCGGTTATAAAGTAATGTGGGGTCGACGGCGAAGACATCGTCCGAGAGAATATTTCGTCTTTGGCACGATTCAGGAGGAAGACCGCGTTATCCGGATCAATCCATCACTGGATCAACCCTTTGTCCCGCTTTGGTTTCTTCAGTACGTGCTTTACCACGAAATGCTGCATTCAGTGGTACCGGAGGAAAGCGTTAGGGGAGGTCGCCGACGTGTGCACACGGAAGAATTCAATCGCCGGGAGCGAGAGTTTCGAAACTACCGTCGGGCGCGACGCTGGGAAGAAGAAAATCTATCGCGCTTTTTGCGCTAGGCCCCGCCTCAACGCCTTTCCGCGGTCGTAGCGCCGGAGGCCCTTTCAGACGGCGAGGGGGTCGTCGCTACGTTCTTTTTGATCAGGTACCAAAGGGTTGTCGCGAGCAGGAGGGAGATCAACTTCGCGCGCCAGTTTTTCAGGATTAGTCTCTTCATAATTGCCGTGCAATAAAATTTCCGCGATGCGCTGACGAAATGTTTCTGGAGTAAAATTGCGCTCGATCCGTCGCCGGTGGCAAATCGAAATGCCGCCGGTCTCTTCAGAAACTATCACCGCCACGGCGTCCGATTCTTCTGTGATTCCGAGGCCGGCGCGATGACGCAAGCCGAGGCTTCTGTCCAGCGTTTCGCGCTGACTAACGGGGAAAATACAGGCCGCGGCTGCGATCCGCCCGTTGCGTACGATGACCCCGCCATCGTGAAGCGTGGCTTTCGGATGAAAAATTGCCAGAATGAGCTCGACAGAAAAATCGCCATCGATCGTCACGCCAGTTTCTTCATACACGCGAATCGAGGTGTCGCGCTCGATCGCGATGAGCGCACCGAATTGTTTATTTGCCAGCTGCGTCACTGCTTCGGCAAGATCGTGGACAGTTTCGCGTTTTTCGCTCGTTAGGGAGAAAATTGGATGTCCGCCGAGCGCGGCCAGGCCACGCCGCAGCTCCGGTTGAAAGATCACTACTAATGCGACCGCGAGAAAAACCGAAAAACTGCGAACGAGCCATCCGATCACAACGAGATTGAGCAACTGCGAAATCAACGTCAGTGTCAAAAAAACGATCGCCAGCCCGGTCAACACTTTGGCGCCGCGCGTCCCGCGAAAGTAAAGATAGCCATAGTAGATCGCCACGCTCAGCAAAATGATTTCAAAGGCGCTACGCCAGCCTCTGAGCCAAAGATGAAAGAGTTCCTGAATCATTTTGCCTTTTGAAGAATTGCTTCCGTCACTAACAGCGCGTTTACATTCTCTTTTACATCATGAACGCGAAAAACATCCGCACCGCGCGTCCGCAGAAGAGATGTCAAGGCCGCCGCAGGCGCACGCCGATCATTCATCTCGGATGAGCCGATCAGTTTAGCGAGAAAAGATTTCCGGGAAACACCCACCACGAGCGGACGCTCGTGCACTCGAATTCGCTCAAGTTGCGCGAGCAGCTCAAGATTGTGCTCAAGCGTTTTCCCGAAACCAATTCCCGGATCAAACGCAATCGCCATCGGATCAATGCCGCACTCTAAGGCGCTGGCATATTGTTGTCGAAAAAAATCAGCGACCTCCGAGACCACATCGATATAGTGCGGTTCGATCTGCATCGTCCGGGGATTTCCTTGCATATGCATAATGATGAAAGCTGCTTTGCTTTCGGCAACAAGCGGCATCATCTCTTTGTCGCCGTGTCCACCGGTGACGTCGTTTACAATTGAAGCGCCTGCCTCTATCGCTGCACGCGCAACCTGAGCCTTCGAAGTATCGATCGAAATAAAGATGTCGATCTTCGCCCTCAATTTCTTGATAACTGGAACTACACGACGCAGTTCTTCTTCTGCTGCGACAGATTCCGCGCCGGGCCGCGTCGATTCGCCGCCTACATCGATGATTTGGGCGCCTTCCTGAGCCACGCTCAAGCCGCTCTCGACCGCCTTTTCCGCAGTAAAAAATCTCCCGCCGTCGGAGAACGAATCCGGAGTGACGTTCAGGACGCCCATGATCAGCCCGTGACGGGAAAGATCAACAACGCAACCGGCGATTTTCCACTGCCTCCCACCCATTGCGGGTGAGACTATCACACGTGATACTTTATTCGAACTGGCTTCCCCTCGTTATCTGCCGCGCGCGTAGCGACCCATCAATTGGCCCTGGGCGATAATGTGGCCGCTCATAGCTTTGTCGAGTTCCAGTCGCTTTGCGCCGGAGCGAAGATCGAGTGTCTGATCGAGCGCGAAGATTTTGAAGTAATAACGATGGGTGCCTGAAGGTGGTTGTGGCCCGCCCCAACCAAGATTCGGATAATCATTAGTGCCCTCCACGGCTCCTTTTGGTACGCCTTTCTCCGGGATCGCAGTTGTCTTGGGATCGATATTCCAAACCAGCCAATGCGTAAAAAGACCGACCGGCGCGTCGGGGTCATCCACGATTAACACCAAGCTCTTAGCGTTCGTGGGCGTCCCCTCGACGCGAAGCGGTGGACTAACGTTCCCGCCGTCGCGGCTGAATTTCGACGGAATCTCGCCACTTTCCTGAAAAGCAGAACTTGTGATCTTCATCTTAGCTTCTCCTGCGGCAAACGAAGCAGTTGTTGCCACTGCAATCGCAAACGCGCCGACAATAATTGTTTTTTGCATTATTGGATCTTCGGTTGAAACCTCGTTACATCGATAATGATACTAACGATATCGTTTCGCTCGCATGATTAAAAACGGACGTAAGATTCGAGAACGAATTCTCGCCCTTCTCGCTTCCCCTGACTACCGGCCGCTCGACAAGAGTGAACTGGCAAGAGCGCTTGGGCGTAAGAGCGGTGTGCGCATGGGACTAAACCAAGTAGTGCGCGAGCTCGAACGCTCGGGCGAGATCGCGCGGATTCGCAAGAATCGCTACGTCTTGCCGGCAGAAGCCGATCTTGTCACGGGCACGTTGTCAATCCATCAAGCTGGATATGGATTTCTAATCACGGAAAAACCGGGCGAGCCGGACATTTTTGTCGCGGCGGAAAACACTGGCACAGCCATGCATGGCGACCGCGTGGTTGCACGCATCAGCCGCGACCAACCCTACGCGCGCACCAAAGGGCGACGCGAGGGCCGCGTGATTCGAATTCTGGAGCGCGCACACGATACAATCGTCGGAACCCTGCAGGAGTCGCGCAATTTTTATTACGTCGTTCCGGATGATCCACGAATTGTCCACGATGTGTATGTTCGCCCTGTAAAAGATCGGCGGTCACAGATCGCCGCTACAGTTGGTGACAAGGTTGTCGTTCGACTCGAGCCTTGGGAATCGCGCCATGTTAATCCGGAAGGCGACATCATCGAAATACTCGGGCCAGCCTCCGCACCGGGCGTGGACATGCTGTCGATCATCCGGAAGTATCATTTGCCGACCGAATTTCCGGAAGACGTTATCGATCGAGCAAACCGGATTTCCGAAACCGTCGATGCGAGGAAGCTTGAGGGGCGTGAAGATTTGCGGAAAAAATTCGTCGTCACCATTGATCCGGATGATGCACGCGATTTCGACGACGCGATCCATGTTGAAAAGATCGATAATGGCGGTTGGCGACTCGGAGTGCACATTGCTGATGTCGCCGCTTATGTTGAGCCGGGTAGCGCACTCGATCGCGAAGCGCGCCGGCGCGGAAACAGCGTTTATCTGCCGGACCGAGTGATTCCGATGTTGCCGGAGCGCCTGAGTAACGGCGTGTGCAGTCTTAATCCGGGGGTGGATCGGCTCACCCACTCGGTATTTATCCAGTTCGACAAAAGTGGAATCGCGAAAAGCGCACGCTTCGAGAAGAGCGTGATTCGCAGTGCGCACCGTCTGACTTACAAGCAGGCTTACGCGATCCTGAATTCGTCGCCTCGGGATCAATTAAGCGAACAGCTGCACGTCGCCTGGGAGTTGGCCTCGTTGCTGCGGCGGAAAAGATTCGAGCACGGCTCGCTCGATCTCGATTTTCCGGAAGTTAAAGTACGCCTGGACGAAACCGGCAAGCCTGTCCACCTGGAGCGGATCGACAATGACGAATCGCATCAACTGATCGAGGAGTGCATGCTGGCAGCAAACGAAGCGGTCGCGCGGGAGCTGAAAAAGCGCGGAGTCCCGACTATCTATCGCGTCCACGAAAATCCCGATCCGGAGAAGCTGGCTGAGTATCGTGAGTTCGTGCTCAGTTTTAACTACAAGGTCGGCGATTTAACTCATCGCGGTGAATTGCAGCGCCTGCTTGCCTCCACTCGCGGAAAACCAGAGGAGCAAGCGCTTAAGATCGGTCTGCTGAAAAGTTTGAAGCGCGCGCGTTACGCGCCGCAGCCGCTCGGACATTACGGACTGGCCAAACCTAACTACTTGCACTTCACGAGTCCGATTCGGCGTTATGCCGATCTCGTCGTCCATCGAGCATTGGCGGAACGCAACGGGAAACACCAGTCGCGGATCGACATGGGTCAGATCGCGTCGATTGCCGAGCACATCTCAACGACCGAGCGCACCGCAGCCGACGCAGAAATCGAGGCCGTCAAGATGAAGAAGCTTGAATTTTTTCAACGGCAGCTCGACGAACACAATCCGCAGGTTTTTCGCGCAGCTATTGTCGATGTACGCAATTACGGGCTGGTGGTCGAATTGCCGGATGCTCTGATCACAGGTCTTGTCCATGTCTCTTCGCTGACGGATGACTTTTATTTATTCGAGGCAGCGCAGCGGCGGTTGATTGGCAGACGATCACGCAAGCGATTCAGCGTTGGTGATGAAGTGCACGTCTTCGTCGTCCGCGTCGATCAATTCAAACGGCAGGTGGATTTCGCGATTGCCTCAGAAACGCCGACGAAGGCGGGCCGCAGCAAAGCCCAGCCGCGTGCTGCTCGCTCCTCTGACAGGAACCGCCGGCGCGGCTAAGCGCTTGCAGCGATGGCGGACAAATTAAGCAAACAGGCCCAGAACGCGCCCGGACCATGGTATGTGGACACGAGCTGCACATTGTGCCGTCTATGTCTCGAGGAGGCGCCGAATCTTTTGAAGTACAACGAGGAAGAAACTGCCGTTCATTTTTTTAAAACAACCCAAGACGCCGGAGGAAACGGCCGCCGCGCAGCGCGCCATGGAGGTTTGCCCAACTCTCGCGATCGGAAACGACGCATGACCATTTGCGACGATCAGAGATCGCCGCTACAGAAGCTGCAATGCCTAGCTCAACCGCGTCCGCTCCGCCATACTCACGGGCGAATCCGTTTCCCGGGAAACTGCTTGTCAATCGCCGGCTTAGCGGCCCGGAATCGGCAAAAGACACTCGTCATCTTGAAATCGATCTTACTGGCTGGGGATTAAGCTACGAAGTGGGCGACTCGGTGGCGGTTTATGCGACGAACGATCCGCAATTGATCGATGAAATGATTCATGCGCTCGGCGCGACGGGCGATGAACAAGTGCTGCGACCGAAAGGACCGGCAACGACGCTGCGCGAAGCGTTGCTGCGAGACTACGGCGTTACGCAGCCGACGCCCAAGTTTTTGAAAGCGATTACAGAACGCGCAAACTCTTCGACGCTGCTCAAAGATCTGCTGCAGCCGAAACGCAAAGAAGATTTAGATCGATATCTTTGGGGAATGGAAGTGATTGATTTTTTGAGTGAGCACCCGTCGGCAAAGTTTA
>CATPAV010000106.1 GCA_955652245.1 uncultured Candidatus Udaeobacter sp.
CAAACTTTCGCGCAAAAGTTTCATGGGATGCGGACCGGTCGTTAGATTTATCGTTTCGTAATCCGCCTTCACCCGCTCCGGCAGCGTCATTCGCGCCAGAGGGAATGACATGCTCTGGGGAGCGCAGGCGCCCTCGCGCGCGCTCCTCAGAAGATCGTCATGCAAGGTTTCTTCCACCTCCCACATCGCGGCCCGCCGATGCTCGGCGAAACAATTCAGCGCACCAAGTTCAGCCAGCGTGCGTAATTCGTCTTTGGAAAGCGGAACGCGCCGTTTGAAATCTTCGAGCGAATCGAATTGTCGATCCTGTCGCTGCTTAACGAGTTCATCAGCGTGTTCCTGCCATAATCCGTTCACTACGCAAAATCCTAATCGAATTGTGTCATCGAAAACGACCGCGCAATGCCACGTCGATCTTTGCACACAAACCGGTTGAACTTTGACGCCATGCCGGCGCGCGTCTTTGACAATCGTTGCCGGCGTGTAAAATCCCATCGGCTGATTGTTGATGAGGCTCGCGTAAAATTCCGGTGCGCGATGCACTTTTAGATATGCGCTGCCATAGGCGAGAATCGCGAAACTAATCGCGTGCGATTCGGGAAAACCGTAAAGCGCGAATGATGAGATCGATTGAATGATCTTGTCGATCTTGTCCGGCGCGATGTCTTTGCGCTCCATCGCGGTCTGGAGTTTCGCGCAAACTTTTTGCATCCGTTCCTCGGAACGATGAAAACTGAGCGCACGCCGCAATTCCTCGGCTTCCGCGCCGGAAAAATCAGCCATGATCATGGCGATCTTGAGCATTTGTTCCTGAAACAACGGCACACCGAGCGTGCGGCCCAAGACCGGTTCCAATCGCGGATCGAAATACGTGATCGGTTCACGGCCGGCGCGCCGCGCCAGATACGGATGTACCATGTCCCCCTGGATCGGCCCCGGCCGGATGATGGCCACTTCGATCACCACATCATAAAAACATTTCGGCTTCATCCGCGGCAGCGTGGCCATTTGCGCGCGACTCTCGATTTGAAAGACCCCGATCGTGTCGGCTTTCTGCATGATTTCGAAAGTCGCGGCGTTGTCTTGAGGAATGTGGGCAAGATCGATAGGGCGCCCGCGTTCACGGCAGAGCTCAAACGCGTCCTGCATCACCGACATCATCCCGAGCCCGAGAAGGTCGACTTTCACGATGCCGAGATCTTCGCAGTCATCCTTGTCCCATTGCGCGACGACGCGTCCAGACATCGATGCGTTCTCCAGCGGCACGAACGAGCTCAGTTTATTCTGACAAATGATCATCCCGCCGGAATGTTGGCCGAGATGCCGCGGCAACCCGTAAATCGCTCGATAGAGCGAGATGAACGCCGCCATGCGTGGATGTTCTTTGGGCAAACCGGCCTGCTCGATTTGTGATTGCAAATCAAGCGTGTGCGGGAAATCACCATTTGCGAAAAGATGCGAGAAGCGATCAAGAATACTCGACGAAAAATTGAGCGCCTTGCCGATTTCGCGCGCAGCGCTTCGGCCACGATAGGTAATGACATTTGCCGTCATGGCGGCGCCGTATCTGCCATAACGCCGGTAAATTTCCTGAATCACACTTTCTCGCCGATCACCGCTTGGAAGATCGAGATCGATATCAGGCCAGCCTTTGCGGCTCTCGTTAAGAAAGCGCTCGAAAACCAAATTGTTGCTCACCGGATCGACCGGTGTGATCCCAAGGCAATAACAAACGGCGCTGTTGGCGGCGCTGCCGCGTCCTTGCACCATAATGTTGTGCTCACGGCAAAAATTCACGATGTCCCAGACGATCAAAAAATATCCCGGAAACCCGAGTTTGGTGATAAGCGCAAGCTCTTCTTCGAGTTTCTGTTTCACCGCGCTGCTGATCGCAGCATAACGTTGCTGCGCGCCAAACCATGTGATCGTGCGCAGGAATGAATCCATGTTGTGCCCGGCCGGAACGGGAAATGATGGAAATTCGTAGCCGATGTTCTCGAGAGAAAACGTCAGCCGCTCGGCCAGACGCGAGGTGTTTTCAATTGCTTCTGGCAAATCGCGAAAAATTTCGCGCATTTTCGCATCGCTCCTCAAGTGTCGCTCGTCGTTTTGAGTGAGCAATTTCCCAGCGGCATCGAGGTGAGCGTGTTCGCGAATACAGGTGAAAACATCGAGAATTTCACGGCCGTATGGCTTGGCGTATTGAACGCCATTCGTGGCCAGGAGCGGCAATCGATAATGATTTGCCAGATCGACAAGTTCGTGGTTAACGCGTTCCTCTCCGCGAAGGAAATGCCGCTGAATCTCGACGAACACGTTCTCGCGACGGAACGTATCGATTAGGAACTGCGCGCGCGCAGCAGGTTTGTAGGGCGTTTCTGCGAAACGCCGCGCAAGATTGGCGTCTGACACAGACGCCCTACAATTCACGATCCGAGCATTCGCCAACGCGACAAGTCCCTCCGAAAACTGCGGTAACTCACTCCATCGTACCGCGCATTTTCCTTTCTCGCTGCGCAAATGCGCCTGCGTTAGTAATTCGCAGAGATTTTTGTAACCTGTGCGGTTTTCGACCAGCACCGGCAGAATCGAGCCGTCTTCCATCGACAATTCACAACCAACAATCGGGCGCACATTGTGCTCACGCGCTGTGACGGAAAACCGTTGCGCGCCGTAAACGCCGTTGCGATCGAGCAACGCCATCGCCGGCATTCCAAGCTCAGCTGCGGTCTCAGCTAATTGCTCAGGAAATGAAGCGCCTCGCAGAAAACTAAAAGCGCTGCATGCATGCAATTCGACGTAGTTCATAATTTGGAGGTCTATGACCGTCGCTCGATCTTCCGCCAAAGAATGCGACGCTCGCAGAGCGCCGCTACAGCGATACCTTCAATCGTAAACACCATCGATCTCCCAGATCTGCCCACTCTGGTGACAGCGCACCAAAATATTGTTTTCCAATTCCAAATCCCATTCACTGCGCAACCAAATCTTTTCGTCCCACCAATTTCCGGATGCGCGATAAGGACCGCGCTGTCCGGAAACTGCACCGCTCACTTGTCCGCTGCGCAGATGAATTGGTTGTCCCTCTGCAAGCAAAACCGATGCGGCAATATTCGGGCGAAACCGCCGCAGCGCTGCGCGTAACGGCAGTTTGGGTACAACGACAGGAGAAGTTAAATCCCACGAAAATGGTTCGAGATGAAATGCATCGGGCCGATGTGTTTCCTCCAAGACTGGCGTGCCGACACGATCGCTACCTAGTAAAGCGGCCAATCGGGCCAGCGTTTCATAGAGCTGATTTGGATCGCGCAAAGATGTTTCAAACAAACCAAATTGTTGTTGCGAGGGTTTCGCCGGCTCGGCTTGCAATGAAACAGCAGTAATCGGGTATTCCGATTTAAAATTCTCGAGATGTGTGTGGAGCATCCGGAACATAAGATCGACATCGTTCGTCGGTTGCGGAATTTTGAAAACGCGTTCGTAAATTTGCTTGTTCGCCGCAACGAATCCATCCCGTGGCGGATTCGAAAACGTGATCCGCAGAGTTAGTTCTTTTACGACGTGATAGACTGCGCTCAGCCGCACCGAGAGCTGCTGCAAAAAGCGGCGCAGCATAAAGAGGAGCGGCTCGGCTGTTTCGATTTCATTTTCGAACTCAAACCTTTCTTCGAATGACTCAGGCGGCTGGAGGAACTTTAGGGGGCGATCTGATTGCCCGTTTGCACGCTCCCACATACGCACCGCTTCGACGCCAAGCCGCGCGGCAAGCTGTTCTTTATCAAGAACGGCAAACTGGCCGAGGGTATAAATCCCCCACTTGTGCAGGATCGCTAGGATCCGTTGAATCTCAGCTTGTCGATCTTTCGCCGCGGATTGCGAAGATCTAGAGCGCTTCATGCGGCTCAAATTTAAGGTCAAGCCAAGATATGTTCAAGTGAACATTAAAGAGTCGATTAGATTATTTTGACGGGACATTTCGGGAGCGCTTGCAGAAAAGCGCGACCGTACGGCTTCGTCACGATCCGGTTATCCAGAATGACGACCATGCCGCGATCGCTTTTCGTTCGGATCAAACGGCCAACGCCTTGGCGAAGTTTTAGGATTGCTTCCGGCAATGAATATTCGGTGAACGGATCGCCGCCGCGCTCCTCCACTAACTCCAGTTTTGCTTCGATAAGCGGATGATCCGGCACGGCGAAAGGCAGGCGGGTGATAACCACATTGGAGAGCGCTTCGCCGGGAACATCCACACCCATCCAGAAACTGTCGGTTCCAAAAAGCACGCTCCGTGGCGTGGCCTTGAATTGTTCGAGTAGCTTCCCGCGGGGCGCGCCCCCGCCTTGCACAAGAAGATTGAATTTCCTTCGCGCAAAAAACTCCCGCATTTGATCGGCTACCTGCTGCATGCTGCGATAATTGGTAAAAAGCACAAAGGCGCGTCCATCCGTTTCCTCGACAAAATGCGCGATCCAGTGCTCCAGCGCTTCTTCGTAACCCGGATCGCGCGGGTCGGGCATTTTCTGCACGATGAACATTTTCATCTGCACGCGAAAATCGAATGGACTCCCGAGCAGCAACGGTTCGGCTTCATCCGCGCCGACACGCTGCCGTAAATAAGCGAGATCAGGACGTCCAACGGACAGCGTCGCGCTCGTCATCACGCAGGAGCAGTCTTCGCGAAAAATCATGCGGCGCAGCACCGGCGCGATATCGATCGGCGCCGCATTGAGCGAGAGAAACTGCGCGGTCTTCCCGGTGCGCTCGACCCAATAAACATGTTCGCGGGCGCTTTGTTCCAGAAAGATGGCGATGCCGTCCCGCGCATTACGAATCCGGTGGCCAAGCTCCTGCAATTCCGCCTTGAGAAATTCATCATCGGCACGTTTCGTGACCTCGCTGATCCGCACCTGTAACGCACTCAAATGTCCGGTGATCGTGTCCGCGACAAACTCTCGCGCGCGGACGCGAAACTCACGGCCCTTTCGGAAATCGGAGCGCGCTTCGATCGCGGCGAAAAACTGATCCGCTCGATCGACAAGATCCGCCGCCAGTCTCACGCCGGCTGCGTCTCGCATGACCGTAAACAGTCCCCTGCGCGTTCGCGCGTTGTAGAGCCGTTGGATTGTCGATCTTAGCCCGTATTGCGAGATACCGATGCCGATTTGGCGCGAGGCGACTTGTTCGACCGTGTGCGCTTCATCGAAAATAATAAAGTCGTTTGGAAAAAGGTAGCCGCTTTCCCGCTCTTCCTGTTGGTCCGGGCTCCCCAGAAGCATGAAGAGCAACGTGTGGTTGATAACGATCACGTCCGATGTCAGCAGCCGTTTGCGCGCCTGTTGGTAAAAGCAGTTCGATTGCCCGCAACTTTTTGTCGTACAGATGTGCGGCTCGCTGCAAACCTGTGCCCAAACTTTCGGATCAGGCTCAACCGACAAATCGCTGAGCGAACCGTCGCGGGTCGTACGCGCCCAGTCAGCGAGTCTGTTCAGCTCATCTTGCTCCGGCCCAGTGAAAAGTTCATTTTGCTGCTGAAGCGCGCGTTCCAATCGTCGCGGACAGAGATAATTTTGCCTCCCTTTCATCAGGGCCGCTTCGAATTCAACCGGCAAAATTTTCCTTAAAATAGGGATGTCTTTGTAAAGAAGCTGTTCCTGCAGGTTGATCGTATGGGTCGAGACGATTGCTTTTTTGTGTTGCTCGAGGGCAAACAAAATTGCGGGAGCGAGATAGGCGAGCGATTTGCCCACGCCGGTCCCGGCTTCCACGATCAGATGTCGCTCTTCTTCCAGTGCTCGCGCCACCGCCATTGCCATCTCTTGCTGTGGCGGACGAAACTCGAAATTCTTCGCCTTTGAGAGGTGCCCCTTCTCGGAAAAAATTGCACGAATTCGTTCGACAAATTCAGTGCCAAGAGAATCTTTCAACGCGATCATCAAAATATAATCTTAATCTAATCCGTGAAACTCCTCGATCGCTACGTCCTCCGCAATTTCTTGCAGGTTTATTTGTACTGCATCGCCGGCTTTATCTCGATCTGGCTCATTTTCGATATCAGCGACAACATTTCGACCTTTATCGACGAGCGCATCGGTCTTCTGGTTGCCGTCCGGTATTACGCCACGCAGGTCCCGCAAGTTTTCATTATTCTCCTGCCAGTGTCGCTCCTGCTCGCACTGCTCTTTACGCTGGGGCGAATGTCGCGCGCGAATGAAGTGGTGTCGATGCTAACAGCCGGCGTAAGTCTCCCCCGGGTCTTGGTGCCGTTGATCGGAATGGGGCTGCTTACAGTAACGGCGAGCATGGCGTTAAACTATTCGCTCGCTCCGCACGCCGAGCTCGCGCGCAAGGCCCTCCTCTCCGAAGCCCGTGCGCGGCCAGCGGCGTTGATCGAAGGACAAATTTTTCGCAACCGAACCGATGCCCGCACCTGGTTCGTGCAGAATTTTCGTCACGGCGGTAATTCGTTTAATAACATGCAGGTCCTCCAGCAGGATGCGAATGACAATATCGTGACCAATTACCTGGCGACCCGCGCCTTTTATCGTCCAGACACGAAAGCGTGGGAGCTCGAGAACGCAAAAGTGGTTCATTACGATCACACCGGAAATATCATCGACGAGCAGATTTATCCCTTGCTGCGGGTTGAGCATTGGAGCGAAACGCCTTTTCGGCTGGGAAGCGCAAATGTGCGCGCGGAATTTCTCAGTTTGCCAGAATTGAGCGAATATCTGCATTTCAACGCCGATTTCCCCGACACATTGCTCGCGCCATTCCGCACGCATTTTCAATATCGCCTCGCTCTACCGTGGACCTGCCTGGTGGTTGTTTGCATCGCGGCTCCCCTTGGGATCGGCTACTCACGCCGTGGCGTCTTATCCAGCGTCGCGGCGGCGGTTATCCTCGTTTTCTCAATGAATTTTCTCACGCACCTTTTTCTTGCCCTCGGCGAAGGGGACCGCATCTCTGCGTGGACAGCGGCATGGACGCCGAATCTTCTCTTCGCCGCGATCGGCGTGTACTTGCTTTATCTGCGCGCTTCCAACCGCGAAGCGCCCGGCTTTCATCTTTTCACCGCGCGCCGTATAGTTGCGCGATGAACCCGCTTCCAAACGAATGGGCGATCAAGCATCGCGCCGAAGCCTGTGCCGTCACGCAACGGCCTTTCGCGCCGGGTGAATCTTTCTATACGCTGCTTTTCCGCGACGCAGACGGTTATCGCCGCGAAGACTTGTGCGAAGAAGCATGGCTCGGCCGAAACGAGAACATTCAGCCATTTTCATTCTGGAAATCGCGCTATGAACCCATGCCGCCGCGATCGCCCGAGCCTCTGGCCAAGGAAAATGCCGAGCAGCTTTTCCGCCGTTCGATTTCATCAGAAAAGCCGCCGGCGAATGCGTGCTACGTGCTTGCCGCGATGCTCGAGCGCAAGCGTGTCCTCAAACAAATTAAGACCGAAGAAGCGGCGACTGGGCGCGTTTTGATTTACGAACACGGAGCGACCGGCGACGTCTTCATCGTGCTCGATCCGCAATTGCGGTTGGACGAATTAGAAAACGTGCAGAACGAAGTCGCAAACCTGCTCCAAACCGCCGCGCATCATTGAAGGATCGATATGTTGTCCAAGCTATCCTGGTTCTCCAATCGCTTTCCTCTTTACCTGGCGCCGATGGCCGGCGTATCCGACAAAATTTTTCGGCAATTGTGCAAGGAACACGGCACAGATATTCTGACCACTGAATTCGTTTCCGCCGAAGGGGTTTTCCGACGGAATGAGCGGACGCGCGAATACCTCGATTTTGATGAAATTGAACGGCCAATCGGTGTACAACTTTTCGGCGCCGATCCCGAGCACATGGCCGAAGCCGCGCGCCAGGTGATTGATTGGGTGGCTCCGGATTTTATCGATCTGAATTTCGGTTGTCCGGTCAACAAAGTGGTCGCGAAAAATGGTGGCTCCGCGCTGCTGAAAGATTGCCCCGGATTGGCCCGCGTCGCGGCTGCGGTGGTTCGCGCTGTGGCACCGATGCCGGTCACCGCGAAAATCCGCATCGGTTGGGATGCAGGTTCCATTAACGCGCCGCGCGTTGCGCGCATCCTGCTCGATGCAGGAATCACCGCGATTACGGTGCACGGTCGCACCCGCGCGCAAGGCTACGCCGGAGTGGCCGATTGGGACACGATTGCCGAGGTGGCAGCGGCCGTTCCAATCCCCGTCATCGGAAATGGCGATCTCGCCAGCGCCGCTGACGTTGCGAAACGACGCCACGAAACTCGAATCGCTGGTGCAATGATCGGCCGCGCGGCCATGAGCGCGCCGTGGATTTTCAGCCAGACGAAACATTACCTCGCAACCGGTGAGATTCCCGATGCACCTGAGTTACCGGAAAGATGGAACTTGATCGTGCGGCATTGCCAGCTCGCTGTCAGACAACGGGGCGTGGAAGAATCAGCAATGCGATCGATGCGCGCCCGGCTGATGGCCTATTCGCGAGCGATGCCTGAGGCCAAGCGGCTGCGCGAAAAATTTTCGCACGTCTCCACCCTCGCCGAGGTTGAGACAATCGCGGAAGAAAATATCTTGTGTAGCGAAAACGAAACCAGCCAAGAACGCGAAATTCCTGTTCTCGTTTTCAGCTGATTCATTTCAATGACGACCGAATCCTCAGAAATCAATTACAAGATCGGCAACGAACGGCTGGTCAAGGTGACCGAAGCCGCGTCGCGCAAACTAGCGTCGCTCCTTGAGGAAAAAGGGAAACCAAACGGCGCGCTGCGCCTTGCGGTGATCGGCGGCGGTTGCTCCGGCCTTCAATACACGATGGATCTGGTGGATGGCCCTGCTGAGCGTGATATTCTCGTTCCAACCTCCAATGTCCGCCTGGTTGTCGA
>CATPAV010000107.1 GCA_955652245.1 uncultured Candidatus Udaeobacter sp.
ATTTTCGCGAAATCGAACAGCCGTTTCATCTCGCCAGGATGCGGCGTGAGAAGACGCGGACCGCGGCATTGTTTGAGAACGTCGATTTTTTCCGACAAGACGTTGAGGCCATCTGCGTCCACAACCATCGGTTGGTTCGCGCCCTCGATCAGTTGCATAATTTCGGCCGCGCGCGATTTCCCTAGTCCAGGTCCGAGCGCCCAGATGTCGATCTTCTCGTTGAGCAAATCGCGATACGCCCGGACCGGTTTGACCATCGATTCTTGCAGCGCGGACGCTGCAGCGATTGAGTAAATTTCTTCGGGAACGAAGACTTCCACCAGTCCGGCGCCGGCTCGCAGCGCGCCCTGCGCGGTCATGAGCGCGGCACCGATAAATCCTTTGGAACCGGCAACGACACCGATACGACCGAATTGATTTTTGTAGGCGCTGAATCTTCGCCTTGGCAAAAGCGGTCCTAGAGAGTTGGCGGTCGCGAGCAGTTCGCTCGGCGTCGTTTTTCCCGGCTTGAGATCAGGAAGTGAGACAACTTCAATGCGGCCAACCAAATCGAGCGCGTTATCGGCAAGCAATCCGTGCTTTGCGAATCCGATCGTGACCGTGAGATCGGCAGCGACGCAATCGGGATCGGTTTCGCCGGAGTCGCCATCAAGACCGGTAGGAAGATCGACAGCGACCACGTATACTTTTTTTTTCTCGCGCAGTTGGTTGATATGGCGACACGCCTTGCGCACCGGATCACGCAGCGGCGGTTTCGCGCCCAATCCGAGTAAGCCGTCGAGGATGATGGTTCGAGAAGCCGTGCCCAAATACTCTTCGGCCGCAACCGCGTCCTGCTCAGCGCGCAAGTAATCGCCGACCTCGGTCCAAAGTTCGACAAGAGTCGTGCCGGTATCGCCGCCCACCCGTGCCGTCGCATCCCCGAATGCTTTCGTGGCTGGCGCGCGCCGCAAGGCATCGAGCTTTTTGCGCATGAGCTCGCTGCAATCGCTCTCTTTGAAGGCAAGCCGGACTTCGATCTTCCATCCGCGTTCCCGCAAGCACTCTGCGGCAACGAGAGCATCGCCAGCGTTATGACCCTTTCCGGAGAAAACAATGCATTTTCCCGGATGGGAAAAAAATTTAGCGATTGCCCGTGCAACGCCCGCACCTGCCTGATCCATCAATGCTTCGACTTCGACACCGTGCGCGAAAGCCGCGTCTTCAGTCTCCCGCATTTGTGTCGAAGTGAAAATCGGCGAGTCCAATCAGCCCTCCCGCTCTTTCGAGGTTGCGCTCGCTTCCGACCCAGTTGATTCCGAGGACCTTTTCTTCTTCTTCGAAGATTTAATCCGTGAGCTTCGTTTGTTCGAGTGCTTGGATCGGGAAGGACCGGAACTGCGCACGTTGGTTTGGTCGGTGTACGACTGCAACGGAATACTGTCGCCAGTTGCCACTCGCGACGAGCTCAAGGTACTTGTGACAGAAAAACGTCCACGAACTCCGGCCGCGATCTCTTCCGCAAGTTTTTGACGGTAGGATGGGGATTGCGCGTACTGTCCTTCGTTCGGATTCGTGAGAAATCCACATTCCACGAGCACTGCTGGGATTTTCGTTTTTCGCAGCACGTAATAACCGCGGCGGCGCACTCCACGATTCGGCGACGGCGCACCTCCGGCGACAAAATAATGGACGGCGGAGGCGAGCGGCAGGCTGTCGCGGCTATAGAAATACGTTTCGATTCCGTCGGCGCCAATCCGGTTTGCCGAGTTAAAATGAATGCAGACGAAAATGCCGTTTTGATATGAATTCGCGATTGCAACGCGCGTCGGCAAGGGAACAAAGACATCGCTGTCTCGGGTCATGACTACGCGATATCCGCTCGCAGCGAGAAGTCCCTTGAGGCGCTGCGCCACGTCGAGTGTCATCTCCTTTTCTGGGATCCTCTGACCAGGAATACCGCCGTGATCATAACCGCCGTGACCCGCATCGATTACGACGGTCGTGGATGCCTCACGACTCCTCTCTGCTGCCGAGGAAGTGCCGCACGCCAGGGTCGCAATCGATAAAGCCGGGATAATGAAACGGAGCTGGGAAAGCTTTCGTGGCATTACTAGTCGTCCTTCGGCATTCCCGTTGGGCGCTCCGAGAGCTTCGGCGCCTTTCCACCCGCTGTTTGCGCGGCCGGCGCCTCGATCATGCCGCCGCGCACCGCCACTTCGCCATCAGCGGCGTGGAAGAGACGTGGACGTGTTTTCGTTTCCATGAAAGAGGCATGCGCAAGTAATTCGCCATTTAGTCCAATGCGGGAATAAGCCCAACTGCGCGGGGCTGCACAGTGCAGAACATGCAATTGATTTGCGCGATCGATTTCCGCCTGCGGTTCTTCGAAAGCGATGGTGCGGCCTAACGAATAAGTCGCATAAACAATTCCGTTGTCCTTATCCTGCACGCGCACATACAAAGACGTGTGGTCCGGAAATCGGTTCGTGAGCAGTGAGTAGGTGCGCACACCGCCGGGAGCGGAAACACCGTCTGGGATCCCAACTGTTTTTTGCCAGATCGGCCGCGCATCAGTCACCTCGAAAACCTTTGTTCCCGAGTAAAAAAATTTTCCCAGATCGGCGAAATAAATATGCGCACGAACGTGATAAGTACCGAAGTCCTGCACCGGATAAAGCGGAGTGAGATTGATCCGTTGCGTGACCTTCTGCCCAGCCTTGATTTGCAAGGGCGGCTGAGCGTTATCTGTGGAGATGGGCGGAATCGGCTGACTTTCGTTTCCGGTCACCTCGAATCCAAACCACGACTGACCATCTGCATCATGAAGATCGACATCGCGTCCAGCGAGATTCGTGATGCCAAGTGTCGCCACCACAGGTTCGTAGGCGATGTATTGCAAACGCTTGAATTTCAAATCCACCTGAATTTGCGCTTCTCCCCTAACTGCAGAGAGGAAAAGGCAGACAAACGGCAGTGTGCGTTTTATCACGCCGTAAACTAACGCAATTCGTCCCATAAAAAAATCTGCTCCCGTTTTGGCCTGGCCGGTTCGTCGCATCCCTTCCCACAAGTTTGCGGACGTCCGCGGTTGGTCGCTGTCACCATTGCACCAGTTAGTCGCTCATCTCGCGTCGCGGTGCATGACGAGCGATTACGTCAGGGGGACGAGATGCTCTCGGAAGGAGGAAAAAGCTGCAACAGCCGTGCGGGTTCTGCCTGAACGGCTTGCAATTTGTCATTGTAATAAACCAAAACCCTGTAACCGAGATATCTTCGCCCACCGCTTTCGGTGGAGGAACTGGCCTTCACCGTTCGACCTTTCTGCCCTACCTTGACCGCTGCCGCCGCTGCAGACAGTGCTGCGTCAGATGAGATCGCCTTGTTTTTGGGGCGCAGGTAGCTCACTGAGAGTATCTCCGGATTTGTGTCCGTCCAATCGTGCTTCGGCGTCAGCCATTCATAGTTCACGTCAGCGTCAGTCAGCTTAATGTCTTTATCATCCACGGTGTCATAAAAGAACACCTGAATTTTTACTTTGGTGTGATCAATTGTGGCCTTGGGCTGTTTTTTTATACCGATTCGAAGCATCAGGTTTGTCTCCGTGTCCGGATCGGGCGTTTCCGTGGTTTTCACTTCGGTTATACCGAAGGTCGAACCCTCCGAAATACCACCCACATCATTGCGTGAGGCTACGGCCTCGAATGACGCGCTGGCGATACCGGCTCCCGCCGTGCCCGCCGCAGCCGGAGTCGGTACCCCCGGCTTCAGGTGCCGATCTGCCAATTCATATGCCGCGCCGGCCGAAGGACCTAGCTCCTGCAGTTTGCGCCAGGTTTCATTCGAGCGGTCGAAGAGCTGCATTGATTCGTAGGTTTTCGCCATTTCCTCGAGCACGCTGGCGTTTTTCGGATCGCGTTCCAACGCTTCATGCAAACGGGCGAGCGCGTTCGTTGTATCCCCCCGGTCACGCAACTCGGTGGCTTCTGTCAGGAGCCGATCAACCAGAGATGGGACGGGAGATGAAGCCACGCCGGTCTGCGAAACCGCTCGCCCGATGGAAGTCGGCGTCACGGGCGTGGCGGAACGTCTTAACATGGTCGCCGCGACTGACTGCACCGATGTTCCGCCGGCGCGAATTCGACTAAGGTAGTAGAAGCTTGCGCTGAAGATTTCCGCCGCTGCCAGAATCACAACCAAGCCTAGTCCAACGCTGAAGTCCCTATCGGAATGTGTGGCGCGTGAAAGAAGAATACGCATGGGGCGATAGACCCATTCCTGTAAACGCGCTTTCACAAAGCTGTCAACTCGCCAAGTCTTTGGGAGTAACTCGCGTCACTGCAAATCATGGATCGACGTCTTCTATCGGGAAATGTCGCTCTGGCTCAGGATCTTGAATCCTTCGCCCATCAGAACCGATGAAGCGCATTCGGTATCATCAACGTGCAGAGCGAGCGCGGCAAAGCCGCGGGGCCGCGTCAGCAACGGATAAGTGAAATGCACATTGACCTCCGCCATGAACAATGCCGCGAGCAGTTTCACCAGTTGTGTGGCTACTTCTCGCATTTCCACCACCACTACCTCGCAGACGCCGAAGGCCACGTTATTTTGCCGAAATAATTTTTCCACGCGCTCAGGGTCGCTCACCACAATCCGCGCAATGGCCGAGTCAGTCGATTCTGAGACGCTCAACGCCACCACATGAGTGTTGTTTGTGTTAAGCACCTTCACGATGTCGAGCATGGCTCCCACCTTGTTCGGCAGGAAAACAGAGAACTGCTTGACCAGTGGTCCTCCCATCTTCGAAGTTGTTTCCGGTAAATCGACAGGCATTTGAGTGGCTTGTGGCACAGGCATCTTGCCTGCGAAACGGCGATTGTTCACAGCCGGGTAGGCTGCGCCACGAGACAGTATCTCATCGTCGATCTTTTCTTGGCAAACCCAATATTATAGGAGATGACGCTGTCGTCCCGTGGGAAGACGACAGCTTCCCCTATAGGCTTGGATGGAGTCCGTTTTGCCGGGATTCAGGCTGTTCATTTTTCGGCGGCGCTTTACATTCGCTCGCCAAAGATGGACGAAGAGAATGAACTGATTGCGTTGCGACGAAGAAAACTCGACGCGCTCCGCGCGCAAGGTGTCGAGCCGTTCGACGCTGCCTTCGAGCCGGACGGATCGATCGCGGAGGTGGGCGAAAAATTTACGGAGGGTGAGACCATTCGCGCGGCTGGCCGTATCACTGCGCATCGCGACATGGGCAAGAGCCACTTTCTTGATCTTCGCGATGCCACTGGCCGCATTCAAATTTATATTCACGCGAAAGAAGTTGGCACGGATCTAATCGATCTTTTTCGTTTGCTTGATATCGGAGATTTCATCGGGGTCGAAGGAATATGTTTCCTCACCAAAAGTGGCGAGCCGACGCTGAAGGTGCACACGTTCCGGCTTTTGGCCAAAGCTTTGCGGCCGCTTCCGGAAAAGTGGCACGGATTGCAGGACGTTGAGGCCCGCTACCGGCAGCGTTATCTCGATCTTTTCACGAACGAACGTTCCCGTGCCGTGTTCGAAAAGCGCATCGCGCTTATTCGCGAAACCCGGCGCTTTTTCGAGGAGCGCGGCTTTCTGGAAGTGGAGACGCCGATTTTACAGACCATCGCCGGTGGCGCTGCGGCCGAGCCATTCAGCACGCATCACAAGGCACTCGGTCTCGATCTTTATCTGCGCATTGCGCCCGAACTGTATTTGAAGCGTTTGCTCGTGGGCGGATTTAACAAAGTTTTCGAAATCAATCGGAACTTTCGCAACGAAGGCATTTCCCGAAAGCACAATCCGGAATTCACCATGCTCGAAGCCTACTGGGCGTATGCCGATTTTGAAAAAATGGCGGACCTGGTCGAGGAATTGATTTGCCATCTCGCTGAAAAGATTTCTGACTCGTTGCAGATCGAGCATCGGGATGTCGATGGGAAGATCACGCAGACAATTAATTTGAAAAGGCCGTGGCGACGTGCCCGTTATCACGATTTAATGCGTGAAGTCGCCGGAGCAGATTGGTTCAATCTTACCAGCGCACAGCGGCGAGAGCGCGCCACAGACAAACTCGAGGTGGAGATCTCAACACAGCTCGCCGATTTCGAAGTCACACAGCACGTCTTCGAAAAACTCATCGAAGAGCAGACGATCGATCCGCTCTTCGTCACGCATTGTCCGAAAGAGCTAGTGCCATTGGCGAAACAG
>CATPAV010000108.1 GCA_955652245.1 uncultured Candidatus Udaeobacter sp.
CGATGCACAATTGCATAAGGATGATTCGTTTCGCGCGCGGTGCGATCAAGAACAACAAAACGAACCAGCTTTTGCAGTTCTGCGAAACGATGCCATTTTCCGAGTCCAGCCACGTTGTCTTCGCCGATGAGATTGTAAATCTCCACGTCGCCTTCGCGCCTTCGGATTTCTTCGATCGTGTCAATGGTATAGGAAGGAGGCGGGCGCTGTAGCTCGCAATCATCCACCGCGAACCCCATCTCGCCCTCGATTGCAGCTTGTAACATCGACAATCGCACCGCTGCGCTCGCGGCCGGTGAATTTTTCAACGGCGAAAGTGCCGCTGGAACAAAAATTACTTTTTCCAGCCTGAGTATCTCGCGCGCTTCTCGGGCGAGGATCAAATGTCCATGGTGAATTGGATCGAATGTTCCGCCGTAGATGCCAATTTTGTTCAATTCGATCAGAGGTTCCAAGTTATCGCGCGTGCGAAAGTTGTCATGTCAAGCGAAGTCGAGACAGCTCTCGTTATTAAATAAACAGCAAGAGATTCTTCGGTTACCGCGGGAAACAATATTGAGTTCGTCGTGCTCGACCGGCCAAATCCACTGGGCGGTTTGCGAATTGAAGGTTGAACCGCTGCCTTGGCGTCCAGACTGGCGATCAGCAAAAATGTCGCGAGAAGCCAGCGTTTTTTGTTTTCTCCTCGCAAGATCGACATCTAAGTTTCGAACCTATGAAGAGTAATTCGCTCGGTCAACTAATCCTCACCGGGGTTCCCGGAAAAGAAATCGATGCTGAAACTGGGAAATTGTTTCGGCGAATACAACCGGGCGGTTTTATTTTGTTCGCGCGTAACATCGAGACTCCGCTTCAACTGCGCAAACTGATCGATGAGTTGCGCAGCCTGAGCAAAATTGAACCGATTATCACGATCGATCAAGAAGGTGGCCGCGTCTCGCGATTGCGTTTGATCGGCAACGAACCGCCAAACGCGCAGCAATTGCGCGACAAGGACGATCTCGATCTTATCCGCCAGCATGGCGATGTCACCGGACGTTTGCTGCGTCTTTTCGGTTTTAATCTCGATCTTTGTCCGGTGCTCGACATTTCCTTCGATGATGAGGCTGATAATTCACTGCGTGGTCGTTGTTATGGGAAAACGGTCGAGCAAGTCATGCGCAACGCTGGCGCATTCAATGATGCAATGAGAGGGCAGGGGATCGCAAGCTGCGGCAAACACTTTCCTGGTTACTCCGCGGCAACCGTCGATGCGCATCACGATCTGCCGAAAATCGATCGCACCCGTGCGGAGTTAGACCGCGAAGAACTTGCCGTCTTTCGCTCATTCATTGGCAGGGGCGCTTCACCCGAACCGCCTATCGTCGATAGCATGATGATTTGCCACGGGTGGTACCCATGTTTCGAACCGAAAAGGACGCCTGCATCATTATCCTATCACGTCGTGACAGAATTCCTGCGCGACGAAATGAGTTTTGAAGGTCTAATCATGACCGACGATCTCGACATGGGCGCAATCTTGAATGAATACGGTCTTGAAGAAACAATTCGTCTCGCCATCGCAGCAGGAAACGATCTCGCCATGATTTGCCATCGTATCCCTGAAATCGAACAGGTCCATCGCATCCTCGGCACTTTGCCCCGCGGTCACATCGATCGCGCACAGGAAAGCGTGGCCAGATTCAAGAAAAAGTTGACGCCGCCTCATGAATTTTCCGAAGCCGCTTTTCGCAAGATCGACAATGCAATCTGGGACCTTCGCGTCGCCGTCCTTGGCGAAGAACGCGCGATGCAACGCAGCCCTGAAGATGTTAAACGCTCGCCTGTCGAGATGTACTAAGCTCCTCTGCTTATGGATCGTGGCCTCAGGACAACGTCGCGGCCGACGAGATAGAGAAGAACACACAGCACGGCAAAAGGAATCAGTGCGAGCAAATCGGAGTAGCCGCCGTTGAGGAATGGATTGTGCGCCATTTGCCAATCCTGAATTCGGCGATCGATCTTAGCAACGGCCGGTACCCATTCAGGCAGCAATTCTTTGGCCGCGATCACGATTCCGGTGATCGCGCCACCTGCGATGTAACCGGAAGCGAGCAGCACTCCGGGACTTTTGTCGCCTTCGGCGGTCAATTCCATTTCGGACAGATTTTTGTGGCGAAATTTGACCCGCAGATAGCGATCGACGAGCCAACGCATCATTCCGCCGATAAAGATCGGGCTGGAAGAGGCCAGCGGCAGATAAACACCCACCGCAAAAGCGAGCGACGGAATGCCGCTCATCTCCAGCACGATCGAAATCATCACGCCAAGCAACACAAGGGCCCACGGGAGCTTGCGGCTGAGGATTCCCTTGATGATATAAGACATCAAGGTAGCCTTCGGCGCATCGAATTTCGTTACGCTTGATCCATCCGGACGGATCTTGTGCGTACCGTTAATTCCAGGGTCGACAAGGTAAACGGGAACGCCTTCCGGGTTCACCAAATAGCGCTGCGCAGCGCCACCGCCAGGATCGGTTCGTTGCCAGGCCCGATACGTATTTTGATCTGACAAGCCTTGCAGACCTCGCAGTTTTTCCACTCGGCCAAGCTCATTGGCAGGCGCGCGCAATTCCGCTGTCGCGGACACCGGCACGTAAACTGTGTAGGCATTGTTTAAGAACAAGAGCACGAAACCAAGCGTGAGCGCGGAGGCGAGCGCACCGAACAGGATCGCGATTTGCTGAAACTTGGGTGTCGATCCAACCAGAAAACCCGTTTTCAAATCCTGCGACGTCGTGCCGCCATTGGAAGCAGCAATGCAGACAATTCCGCCGATGGAAAGGGCGGTAACGAAATAATGGGGGCCGGTCCAGCCCGCGATCAGGAACACCAAACAGGTGAGGAGCAGCGTCGCTACCGTCATTCCCGAAATCGGGTTCGAAGACGATCCAATCTGGCCGGTCAATCGCGATGAGACAGTGACGAAAAGAAAACCAAACACCACGATCAAAAATGCGCCGAGCAAATTTCCGCGCAGATTCAACTGGGGCACAGCCATGATGACGGCGATGATCGCAAGGCACCCGACGATCACCACGCGCATGGACAAATCGCGATCGGTGCGCGGCGCATGTTCGCGCGAGCCGTGGTGCCCGAGCAAATCCGCCAGTCCGCCTCTCAAACCGTGCCAGATGGTGGGGATCGAGCGAAACAGGCTGATGATTCCGCCGGCAGCCACCGCGCCCGCGCCGATATAAAGGATGTACGCGCCACGAATGTCGTCTGGACTCATTTCACTGATTGGAATTGTTCCCGGTGCCACCGGCGCGGTGGTGTGTTCTCCAAAAAATTTGATTGCCGGAATCAAAACGAGATAGGAGAGCACTCCGCCTCCACACATGATTGAGGCGATACGCGGCCCGATGATGTAACCAACTCCGAGCAGTGCCGGCTCGATGGTGGCGGAGATTGAGCCGCCTTTAAAGGGCGCTGCAAAAATTTTCTGGGGCGTATCCTTCCACATCCTAAAAGCGCCCATTGCGGCTTGATAAAGAAAGCCGATCCCGAAACCGCTAAAGATGATTTTGCCGCCGCTCGCGGCCTCTTCATTAACGATCTCAGCGTTCGCAGTGGTATGTGTTTTGTCCGCAACGGCGAGCGATTCTTTGGAAGCGGCGGCTTTGAGGACCTCCGCGCAGGCGGTGCCCTCCGGGTATTTCAGGACTCCGTGTTCAGCGACAATCAGCGCTCGACGCAACGGGATCATCATCAGAATGCCGAGCAATCCGCCGAGAATGGCCACGAGCATTACGCGCGTAATCTCAAGATTGAATCCGAGAATCATGATTGCCGGCATCGTCACACCCAGGCCGAAGGCGATCGATTCTCCGGCTGAGCCTGCCGTTTGTACGATGTTGTTTTGCAAAATGTTGGCGTCGCGAAATCCGATCTTCGACCCCAGCCTAAAGATTGTGATCGAAATCACGGCAACCGGAATCGAGGCGCTCACAGTTAATCCGACCTTAAGCACGAGATACAGGGACGACGCGCCAAAAACCATCCCAAGAAAGGTGCCCCAAATTAAGTGAGGCCAGGTCAACTCCGGCAGTTGCACCGACGGCGGAATGAACGGCTTGAAATTGGCAGCGAGTGGATTGGTCGGCCGCGCGCCCACGATGTCGGGATATTCCTGCGGCGGATTCGCGGTATCGACGGTCGCCATTAGCAGAGAGCTTTCAAAAACGCGTTCAAAGTGCAAGCATCTTCTGCAGTGTAGTAGCGTGATTGACGGCGCTCCACGGAATCAATAACTTCAGCGCGCGTGCATCCGGAATTGGAACAACTGCTTGTTCTTCAAGATCGACAACAAAAGATCAAACAGATCCAGACCGAGGTAGAAACTTTGCCGCTGCAAAAGAAAAGCCTCGAAGCGCAATTGGCGGCGAGCGTGGCCGGAGTCGAGATGCTCAAGCAAAAAGCACGAAAGGTCGAAATGGATCGAAAGAAACTCGAGCTCGACGTCGGCACCCGAACCGAAAGTATCTCGCGTCTTAAAACCCAACAGTATCAAACACGGAAGAACGACGAGTTTCAGGCAATCGGACATGAGATTGAGCGTTATGAAAACGAAATTCGCAAGATCGAGGACGAAGAACTCGAACTGATGATCGAGGCCGACAAGCTGAAAGCCGATCTCGGCGTCGAGGAAAAGAAAGCCGTAACGGTCAAGGAATCAATTGCGCGCCAGACAGCGGATCTAGACGCTAAATCAAAAACTTTGGAATCGCGTCTGGAAGAGCTGACGAAAGAACGCGCGGAGATCGCCGGCAAAATCGACGAGGATTTGCTCGGCCGTTTCGAACGTCTTTTCAAAAGCAAAGGCGACGCGGTGGTTGTCCCGCTGGAACACGAAGTTTGCACCGGTTGTCACATGAAAGTGACCACGCAAACCGCGCATCGCGTTAAAGCGGGGAAGGAAATCGTAAGTTGCGACAATTGCGGACGCATTTTGTATGACGCCGCCTAAGATCGACAATCACACATTGAATCGAAAGAGAATCACGTCGCCATCGCGCACGACGTAATCTTTACCTTCCGTTCGCAGCTTGCCAGCTTCGCGCGCCTTGGCGAAGGAACCAAGCGCGACGAGATCGTCGTAGTGAATCGTTTCCGCCGCGATAAAGCCGCGTTCGAAATCTGAATGGATCGCGCCGGCAGCTCCGGGTGCTTTCTCTCCGGCGTGAATCGTCCAGGCACGCGTTTCTTTTTCGCCGGTCGTTAGAAACGTACGCAGGCCGAGGAGATGATAGACCGATCGAATGAGCTGGTTGACACCGCTATCTTGGACGCCCAGACCACGCAAATATTCCATCGCCTCATTTTCGCTAAGATCGACGAGTTCACTTTCAATTTGCGCGCTGATGACGACCGCTTCGGTCGCGAAATGATGTTGTGCGTAACTTTGGACCGCAGCGATATGCGCGGCTGCGATGTTGTAACCGGGGTCGATAACCCCGGATCGGGTCGAACCTTTCGATCCACGGTCAGCGGCTGCGGTTACAGAACCTACCGCGAGGTCCGGCTCAGCCACATTGCACGCGAAAATTGTCGGCTTCGATGTGAGGAGAAAAAAACCGCCCGCGATTTCTCTTTCTTCCGGAGTCAATTCAAATGTAATAGCCGGCTTGCCCGCGTCGAGATGCAACAAAAGTTTTTCGACGACCGCGTCCTCGGTTTTCGCGGTTTTCGATCCAGCACGGACCTCCTTTTGTAAGCGATCTTTGCGTTTTTGAAGCGACGCGAGATCGGCGAGCACCAGCTCCGTGTTGATCACTTCGATGTCGCGAATGGGATCAATCGTTGCGCTAACGTGATGAACATCCGGATTTTCAAAACAGCGGACAACCTGCACGATCGCGTCCACCTCTCGAATGTGATGCAAGAACTGATTACCGAGGCCTTCGCCTGCGCTCGCACCTTTCACGAGACCAGCAATATCGACGAACTCGATCGCCGTCGGCACGATCTTTGCCGAGTGCGATATCTCGGCGAGTTTTGTCAGGCGTGGATCAGGCACAGTGACGATGCCCACGTTTGGGTCAATCGTGCAAAAGGGGTAATTCTCGGCCGTCGCCTTGTGGGTTCGGGTAACGGCGTTAAAAAGCGTTGATTTGCCGACATTCGGCAAGCCCACGATACCGGCGCTTAACATAAGGATTTATAGCGGCGGTCTATGACCGCCGAAAATTTCGCAGAATGCGACGCTCACAGAGCGTCGCTATAATTAATATCGGGCCGGCGGGATTTGAACCCGCGACCTCTTGAACCCCATTCAAGCGCACTACCAAGCTGTGCTACGGCCCGATTTGTGGCAAACTATTCACCAACCTCAGGCAAATCGCCACCGATGAGGACAGTTCCCAAAATGTTATATCCCTGCGGGTTGGCACTTTTCTGCATGATTGGGTTAACGATCGGCGCGTTAGCCATAAATGTTAGAGAGCAAACAACGATAACCGGGCAATCGCTTGCGACTGAAAAGATTCGCGCAGTCCGGCTCAACCAAGATGCGTTCGACTATGCCAGAGAGCTTATTAAGCAGGGGCACGTTGTAGCGGATGGCCGATGTGCTTGGAGTCAGCACCAACCTTCAGCCGAGGAAGAGAACGAATTCATTCGTCTGCACGGATTCGGAGAATATGCAAAATGGCACCTCGGAATCGACGACGCGCACGGCGAAAAGACCAAAGCACGATATAAATTTCCCTATGGCGATCTCAAAAATGTCCATCGTTGCGCTCTGCTCGCTATAGAAAGCAGAGCCGCCCAATACAAGCATTACGGCATCGAAAATGCCGCACTAGAACTGCGTGAGATGATTAGTGCGAGTAACAGAGACCGATAAAACCTCGATCGAGATGGAGCGCGCGGTCTGCGACTCATCTCGAGCTCCAGGCAGTTAAAAAAGCGTCGATCAACTCCGGCAGCTCGCCGCTATAGCCGCCTTCGAAAACCGCCGCGGTGGGAATGCCGATCTTACGCAGCCAATCGCCGAACTTCGCGAAGTCATCGTGTTCCAGTGTCATCTGGACGAGTGGATCGCCGGAGTAAGCATCGAAACCGGCCGAAACAAGAATCAGATCAGGCTTGAATGCGATCAAATTTTCCAGCGCGCGTTCCGCAAGATGGACATGCTGCGCTCGCGGCGTGAAAGGAGCCACCGGATAATTATCGATGTTCGCAAACGATTTCGCGCCCGTTCCAGGATAAGCGGGAAATTGGTGAATGGACGCAAATCTGATTCGTGAATTATTCGCGACTATCGCTTCCGTGCCGTTGCCGTGGTGTGCGTCAAAATCCCATATCCCCACACGCTCTGCGCCGTTCGCGAGGGCAGCTAAAGCGGCAATAGCAATGTTATTTAAATAACAAAAGCCCATCGCGCGGTCGCGCGTCGCGTGATGCCCCGGCGGACGCATTAAACTAAAAGTACGCTGACCGCTCACTGCTGCGCGCGCAGCTTCCATTGCCGCGCCAGCAGAGCGCAATGCGTGTTCGTAAATATTCGGATAAGCCGGCGTATCCGTATCGAAATCGCGGATGGCCATCTTTATTCGCGCGATGTGGTCGGGCGAATGCGCGCGCAACAGTTCGATTTTATCGGCAATCGTCGGCTCGCGCCATTCCCACTCTGGATGCCGATTTTTCAATATCGCAACCGAGCCTGTGATTCGTCCTGGCCGTTCCGGATGTCCGGGACTGGAATATTCCACGCAACGCGGATCGTGAAAAATGATCATCGAGGTTGCAAGATGACCCTCGAGCGCATATCCGACTACGACTATGCTAAACGCCCAGAAAATTGTCGTGGTGATGCCCGCCTACAACGTTCCTTAAGCGATAGAGCGAAACAGTCCCCAACGGGCCAAGCGGAAACGCAGGGCAGTTGCGAGACAACCGAAGTCGTAGCGCACGCTTCTGTGGAAATTGATCGACTATTACGAAACGCCTGCGCTGATACAAGAGAACCAGCAGCCTGCAGTTCGCTTATCTCACAACGTAGTGGCCGTGGATCCAGACTCTTCGACCGTAACGCGATGTCCAATGTCCCGGCCTCCAGACGTAATAGGAGCGGCCCACGTAATAACCAGCGCCCCGATTATAATACGGCCGATCGCCAACCTCGACCGTAACGGAGCCTGGGTAAGCTGCATATCCCGGACCGTAGTACGGCCCTGGACCACCATACGGCCCTGGACCACCATAATAGGGTCCGTACCCAGGATAAGCAGTATAAGTTCCTTCACATCCGCCTGCACCGAGCGCGACAGAGATCAGAAGCAACAGCAATGCCGACCATTTCAGTCTCGCTTTTGTTCCCGCTCCTGCGGAAAGTGTTTTCGCCTCCGCGTGTTTAACAAAGTTCGTTTTCATATAATGATATTCGGATTCGAGTGAGCTTTCACGCGCCTGTATTTACCCCAGCGCGATTTTCACCACGAACCTTTCTAACATTGTCCGGGAATCGCTGTCACGATAAATGTGACGCAACAGAATCCTGCGATGTTTATCTGCTAAGACGACGCGTTAAACCACACCTTGATCGAGCATGGCGTCTGCAACCTTGACAAAACCGGCGATGTTCGCGCCGACGACAAGATTACCCGGCTGCCCGTACTCGGCAGCAGTGTCCCATGCGTTCTTGTGGATTGTCGTCATGATCTGGCGGAGCCGTTGATCGACTTCTTCGCGGGTCCACGAATAACGTATCGAGTTCTGGCTCATTTCAAGGCCGGAAGTGGCTACGCCACCGGCATTGGCTGCTTTGCCGGGGCCGAAAAGAATTTTCCTGGCAAGAAACAGATCAACAGCCGCAGGAGCGCTCGGCATGTTGGCCGCCTCGGAAACCAAATAGCAGCCGTTATCGAGCAGCTTTTTTGCGTCATCCTTGGTGATTTCATTTTGCGTTGCGCACGGAAAGGCGCAGTCGCACTTGATATCCCATGGCCGCTGGCCCTCGACATACTTCGCTCGGAAGTGATCGGCATATTCCTTGATGCGACGCCGGCGCACGTTCTTGAGCTGCATGATCCACTCGACTTTTTCTTTCGTGATCCCAGCTTTGTCGTAGATGAAACCGCCCGAGTCGGACATCGTCACGACTTTGGCCCCGACTTGGTTTAATTTCTTGGCCGTATACTGGGCCGCGTTTCCAGATCCGGAAACGGTGCAGACTTTGCCTTCAATCGTTTCCCCGCGCGTTTTGAGCATTTCCTGCGCGAAATAGACGGCGCCATAACCTGTGGCCTGCGGGCGAATAAGTGAGCCGCCCCAGTTAAGCGATTTTCCGGTAAGCACGCCGGTGAATTCGTTGGCGAGACGTTTGTACTGGCCAAAGAGATACCCGATCTCGCGACGGCCTACCCCAATATCGCCGGCGGGCACATCGGTGTTGGGACCCACATGATGAAAGAGTTCGGTCATGAAGGATTGGCAAAAGCGCATGACTTCGTTGTCGGATTTCCCCTTCGGATCAAAATCGGCGCCGCCTTTGCCACCACCCATCGGGAGGGTGGTCAGCGAATTCTTGAAGACCTGTTCGAACGCAAGGAATTTAAGGATGCTGGCATTAACCGTGGGGTGGAAGCGCAGACCGCCTTTGTAGGGGCCGATGGCGCTGTTCATTTGGATGCGAAAACCGCGGTTCACCTGGATTTGGCCTTTGTCGTCGATCCAGGGAACACGGAACTGAATCATCCGCTCCGGCTCGACAATTCGCTCCAGGATTTTTCCGTCCCGATATTTTTTGTATCTCTCGACGACCGGCCTGATCGACTCGAGAACTTCGGTCACAGCCTGAAGAAATTCGGGCTCATTTGGGTTACGTTTTCTGACGATATCAAGAACTTCCTGAACAAGAGCCATAAGTGATTTTGTTTTGGTGATTATTCTCCTTGCCGCTGTACGAACGTGATGATGCGCGATGCAGGGTTCGAACCTGCGACTTCTTGCGTGTGAAGCATCATTGATGACTTCGCGCTCGTTCGTTAATTTACGTTATCATGCTGGCATTATTCGTATTGCGACGATAGCGATTTTTTCGCAATTTGAAACATCACGCACTTGCGCGAAGAAATTCTGTCGAGAATCGCGATTGCTAGGTGGCAACATATCGCCATTGATTATTTCAATTCACGGCTTGCGCTGGATCGCAACGCAGCCGTCCGTATGATCCGACACGTCAATCGTGAAATTCAGGACAACACCGGTTCTTCGCGCAATCAGCCTTCTCTGGCGAAGGATGGGCACAGCGCAGTTCTATTTCCTGGCGGCAGCGAGCGTTGTCATCGTTCTCGCGGCTATTGGCCTGTTCCATCTCGGTTCCGTGGCGAAACAGTCTGCGCAAAACGCGCGCGGCGGGGCTGCCGCGAACGCAGCCGGTTCGGCGCAGCACGGCCAGCAGGGGGCTGGGAATTCGTCCGCGCGTCCTCAAAAGACCGACGCTTCTATTAGCGATGCGACGCAAGGAGATCAGGCATCCCGACAAAACATGCC
>CATPAV010000109.1 GCA_955652245.1 uncultured Candidatus Udaeobacter sp.
TCTCAGATGCATCCGCGGATGCGGCAACTGCAATTCTTTCTTATCAATTTTTGTGGCATCGAAATAGAGGAGGTCGATGTCGATCTTGCGGGAAACGTTGCGTGGATGATCTGACAGCCGGCCAAGCGCTTGCTCCAGTTCGCCCAACCTTTTCAAAAGCTCAAGCGGGTCGCCTTCGTAATCGAACTCAAGGACCGCATTTAAAAACTTTCCCGCGCCGGATTCGCAATCGATTGGCTCCGTTTCGTAAATCGCGGAGGCAAAAATCGGCGGCGTAACTCCGGCAAGTCGAAGAATTGCCTTTCGCGCCATGCGCAGGTTGCTCAGTCGATCACCGAGATTTGATCCAAGCGCAACGCCAGTTCTCATTATTTAATCTTTGTAGCGGCGGTCTGTGAGCGTCGCATTAGTCTTCCGGCGCTCGCAGAGCGCCGCTACAGCCCGAGCACATCTTGCATCGCATAAAGGCCCGGCGGTTTACCTATGACCCACTCCGCTGCGCGCAAAGCGCCCCGTGCAAAAATTTCTCGACTGCTCGCTCGATGTGTCAATTCCAACCGCTCGCCCGGTCCGGAAAAAATCACCGTGTGCTCGCCGACCACATCACCTTCGCGGATCGACTGGATTGGCACTTGATCAGTAATGTTTTGTGCCTTGCTCAAGATTTCAGCGAGAGTTTTCGCGCTGCCGCTAGGCGCGTCCTTTTTCATGCGATGGTGCGTTTCGACGATCTCGGCACGGAATTCGTCATCAAAAATATCTGCAGCTCTCTTTGTAAGAGCAAAAAGCGCGTTTACCCCCACGCTGAAGTTGGATGCGAAAACAACAGGTAGGGACTCGGCAGTTTTTTCAATTACGCTTCGTTGTTCCGCCGAATGTCCGGTGGTACCGATGACAAGCGGTTGTCGATATTGCAATGCGACGCGGCAAATCTCCTCGATTGCATCGGGATGACTGAAATCGATCGCTACGTCAGATTTTTTCATCGCAGGTTCGATTGCGTCGCCGAGATCGCATTGCGACACGATGTCGATCTTCGGATCGTTACTGGCAAGATCGACAATCGTTTTTCCCATCCGGCCGGCTGAGCCGACCAGCGACACGCGCGCCGGTCCTTTCATCGGGCCTGCTCGAAATCCTCGAGCGTTTTTCGCAATCGTACCTGATTCGCCTCCGTCATTTCGCATAACGGCAGTCGGCATTCTCCCGATATTGCGCCGCGCCAGTTGAGGGCTGTTTTTATTGGAACCGGATTTGGTTCGATAAACAGGGCCTTAAAGAGCGGAAACAATTTGCGGTGCAATTTCTCGCCCTCTGTCACGTCGCCCGAGTCAAACGCGCGGACGAGCGCACAAATTTCCGCCGGAAATAAATTGGAAGCTACGCTAACGACTCCGACCGCTCCGACGGACATGAAAGGCAGCGTGAGCGAATCATCCCCGCTTAAAATCGTGAATGCCTCGGGCAAGCGCGCGCGCAACTCGCTCACACGCTCGACGCTCCCGCTCGCTTCCTTGATCGACACGATATTCCGGCATTCTGTTGCCAGACGCACGACCGTGTCGGGTCCAATATCCACTCCGCAGCGGCCAGGGATGTTATAAAGCATGATCGGCAACGAAGTGGCATTTGCGATCGTCTTGAAATGGCGAAACAAGCCTTCCTGGCTTGGTTTGTTGTAATACGGTGCAACAAGGAGGGCGCCGTCCGCGCCAAGTTTCTCAGCTGTTTTCGTATCCGCGACGGCGTGATGGGTTGAGTTCGAGCCGGTGCCGGCGAGAACGATGCAACGTTTCTTCGCGCTCGTGACCGCAAGCCGGATCACTTGCTCGCGCTCCTCAGGTGAAAGCGTCGGTGATTCTCCAGTCGTACCGACAGCGACGATTCCAGTAATGCCGGCAGCGATTTGTGTTTCGATGAGTTTCTCGCAGGCAGAAACATCAATCCCGCCGTTTCGAAACGGTGTGACCAGCGCAG
This sequence comes from uncultured Candidatus Udaeobacter sp., assembly GCA_955652245.1. Lineage (GTDB taxonomy): Bacteria > Verrucomicrobiota > Verrucomicrobiia > Chthoniobacterales > UBA10450 > Udaeobacter. The sequence goes on from CATPAV010000109.1 coordinate 1,978, forward strand.
TAAACGTTCCGCGAAACATTTTTGCAATTGTAGAGGCGGCTGTCCTCAGCCGCAATCAGCCAATCTTCGCGCGTGAGGACACGCGCCTCTACACCTCGATCGTTCCTTCAAAAACGAACTCAGCCGGACCGGTGAGTGTGACGTTTCGAAACTGATTATTGATCTTGTCGAAGCCGACTTTTAGTTCATTTCCGCCGCGCGCGAGCACCCCGATTGGGCCGTCGAAGTTTTCGGTCGCAGCAAAAATGAGCGCGCCCGCGACGACACCTGTTCCGCAGGCGAGGGTCTCATCTTCCACGCCGCGCTCATACGTGCGGATCGTAATTTGTTTCGCTCCGCGTTTCTCGATGAAATTTACGTTGGCGCCTTTTGGCGAAAACATTTGGTGATGGCGAATGGCCGCGCCTTCTCCCCGCACATCGACATCGTCAATTCGCTCGACAGGGATGACCACATGCGGCACCCCGCTGTTGATGAAATGGACGCTCTTGTTTTTATCCCCAACGCAAAGCGTGACGTTTAGCCGCAAATCAGTCGGGTCGGTCATTTGTAACGTCACGAGATCGCCCTTGAGCTCGGCCCCGATTACGCCAGCAGGCGTTTCAAAAGAGATCTTCCCCTGCGCTTCCGCGACCTTGGTCGCAAAACGTGCGAAGCAGCGCGCGCCGTTGCCGCACATTTCGGCCTCGCCTCCGTCACTATTAAAGCACCGCATCCGGAAATCCGCTTGGTTGGACGCCTTTTCGAGCAGGAGAATCCCATCCGCGCCGATGCCGCGGTGGCGATCGCAAATCTGCACGATTTTGTCGCGATTTAGATGAACGTCTCCGCTACGGTTATCGATGAGAACGAAATCGTTTCCCGCACCGTTCATTTTTGTGAAATACAGCATTCACTTTGCGTCTAACACATTCCGCCGGGGAACGCTAATCACGGTGTAGTGGCGACTGTCCCTTTTTGTCATGTCGAGCTGAGTCGAGAGATCTCTTGCCGTTTGAATGACTAGGGATGGCCGAAGGAACAGTGAGAGATTCCTCGACTTCGCTCGGAATGACAAAGGAGTGCGCAGCAGGAGGCGCGCGGGCGTAGCGGCGAAAGTCAGTCGCCGTTGCCAGATCCAACTTTGGCGTTTACTTGTTCCGCGTGAGAAGACCGGCTCCCTGGATATTTATCGTGATTCTTGGACTCACGATGCAGACATCTTTCGCTGCGGATTACAACGACCTGATCCTTGATCAGATCAAACAAATGCCCAAGGGGGGCCGTTATTCCGTTTCGCATTTTGCCAAGATCTGCCTGCAATCCTCTGCCCATTTTGAGTCCGGCAAGTTTTTCATACCGCCTTCGGCCGCTTCGCCGAGTTTCTGCTCAGGCGCAACTTATCTTGTGTTCATCAGAACGATCGAGAGCCTGCGCGCTCGGGGAGAGCTTCATCTCGATTTCGCCACTCTGGAGCAGCTTATCATTCGAGACCAACGCGATGGCGAGGGGATTTGGGGAAGGTGGAATGCAAATGGGCCCGGCACCGCACGTCTTTTTCACGAGCTGGGGCTTGGCCCAAATTTCGACAATTTCGACCAGGCCAGGCCGGGCGATTTCATGAAGATTTTTTGGTCGATGCAAGTTGGCAAAAGTGAGCACGGCCACTCAACCATTTTTCTCGGACGGGAGAACCGACTTGGTGTGGAGTATGTCCGCTATTGGTCGAGCAACGTCCCGTCGGGTTACGGTGAGAAGAGTGTGCCGCGAAGCAAAATTGCCTATGCAATTTTCTCGCGACTGGAGACTCCGGCCAATCTGGCTCGAATTAGCACCGCGCCCTTTGTCGATTCTTATCTCGCGTCTCTCCTCCGAACCCGCTCCAGTATTGCTGAAGCTGGTACGAAGTGCGGTCTGTGATCGCCTTTATCACAAACATTCGACGCGCGAACCTTCGCACTGTTTATGTCTGAGCAAGAGAAAACGCTGACCATCAACGAGATTTATCACTCGATCCAGGGCGAGAGCACTTGGGCGGGGCGGCCGTGCGTTTTTGTGCGACTAACGTTCTGTGATTTGCGCTGTAATTACTGCGACACCGAGTACGCGTTTTACGAAGGAAAGAAACAAACACTGAAAGAAATTGTCGATCTTGTTGCGGCTTTCAATTGTCCGCTGGTCGAGATTACTGGGGGCGAACCACTCCTGCAAAAAAAAGTGCTGCCGCTTATGTCGATCTTATGCGACGCGGGGAAGAGAGTTTTACTCGAGACGAGCGGCGCCCATGACATCTCGAAAGTCGATCCGCGCGTCCATCGAATCATGGATTTGAAGACGCCGGGGAGCGGCGAAGTTGAAAAGAACCTTTGGTCCAACATCGACTATCTTGGGTCGCGCGACGAAGTGAAATTCGTGATTGGTTCACGCGAAGACTACGAATGGTCGTGCGACAAGGTTCGCCGCTTTGATTTGCCCAAACGCTGTCACGCCGTTTTGTTCTCTCCGATTTTCGGCCGGATCGATCCGCGCGAGATTGTCGAATGGATTTTGGCCGATCGGCTCGACGTTCGTTTTCAACTGCAGATGCACAAGTTTATCTGGACGCCGACACAGCGGGGGGTCTGAGTGATGCGAGCGCGTTTGACGAAGGATTTTACTTTTGAAGCGGCGCAGATTCTGCCGAAGGCGCCGGAGGGTCATAAATGCAGGCGCATGCACGGCCATAGTTTCAAGATCGAGGTTTCAGTGGAAGGCGATGTCGATCCAACGATCGGCTGGATTTACGACCACGCCGAAATCAGTGCAGCGATGAAATCGCTTCTGAAAATCTTGGACCACTCATACCTCAACGAAATTGAAGGCTTGGAGAACCCAACCATTGAACAAATGGCGGCATGGTTCTGGAAAAAATTGCAGCCTCAATGTCCCGGGCTCTGCGAGATTGTGGTGCACGAGACTCCAACCGCGCGCTGTGTGTATCGCGGCAAATAAAACATCAGAAATCGCCGCGGGAACCATCGCGATAGTGTTTTGGGGCGTGGACATTGGGAGGACCGTGAAACGTCAAATAGTTAAAGCGTTACAACGGGCAACGCTCAAACCTTTTTAACGGTTTAGCGATTTAACGACTATCTAGTCGGGAAAAAAAGTCCTCAAACAAGTCATCGTAAATCCTTCCGCGCTCCGGATGATACTGGACGCCAACCGCGAAGGGGTAAGCGCGCAGCCGCATTTGCTCGATGATGTCGTCCGTTGCGCACCACGCCTCGATTTCGAAACCGTCCGCGATTCGATCGACCGCCTGATGGTGCGAACTGTTTACTTTTTCGAATCGATGCTTCGCGGTTGCGTCGTAACGCAACGGTTGAATGTCTCGCTCCTTTTGTTCGGGGAGTTTATGCCCCGCAATGTCGAGCTCAAGTGTGCCACCGAGAGCGACATTCAAGATCTGGATACCTCTGCAAATGCCGAGGATCGGCAGACCGCGGGAGAGTGTCTCTTGTACGGCCGTAAATTCCCAGCGGTCCCGCACAGGATCGACATCCTTATGAACTATACTTGGATCGACAATTTCCTGGCGCAGAAATTCCGGCGCGATATCCGACCCACCGGTCAACAGCAATCCATCGATCTGCTCCAGCGAAACTTCGCCTTTGCGCGCATCGCAAATCCGAACGTCAGGATGCTTTGCGAAAAATGGGTGGAACCACTTTTCATCTTTCTCCTGCATCCATGTGGCGAGATTCGGCATGCGCGAATTTGCGACTTTGCTCGTGACATGTAAAGAGCAGTGCGATGACTTCTGTTGCTGAGTCTTCGACATCATTGCGCAACGAACTCGAAAAAATAGCTGGTGAAAGCAACGCGACCGCTATCTCAGTGGCGGTGCTCGATCTCGAAAGCGGATTCCGGTTCTCCTTGGCAGGTGATCGCTGGTTCCATGCTGCAAGCACGATCAAAGTCGCAGTGCTTCTTGCGATTTTTCGGGCGGCGGACGAGGGCCGCCTCCGGCTGGATGATCCACTCCATGTGCGGAATCGTTTTTTGAGCGCGGCCGACGGTTCTCCTTTTCGTCTTTCTCCAACTTCGGATGGGATGCCTGAGCTCTACCGGGCGATCGGACGAACGGTGAAAATTTCGGCGCTCGCCGAAGGAATGATTGCAGCAAGCAGCAATCTGGCGACCAACCTACTGCTCGATTTTGTGGGGGTGGAGTACGCACGAAACATTCTGCGGGATGCACAAGTAAGCGGAATCGAACTGCGACGCGGCGTCCAGGACGAGAATGCGCACGAAAAAGGAATTGATAACGAAGTGACCGCCGACGGATTGCTCACGCTGTTGTGTGCCGTGCGCGGTGATTTTTTGAAGCAACAAAGTCGAAAGGAAGTCATCCGCATTTTGCTTGCACAACGCTTTAATTCAATGATTCCCGCCGGTCTGCCACCCCATGCTATCGTGGCACATAAAACCGGTGAGATCTCGACCGCCTGCCATGATGCCGGCATCGTCTATTTGCCCGAACGCGAGCCCTACATTGTCGTTATTCTGACAGAGTTTGATGCGGAAAAAGATGGCCGTTATCAGACCCTCGTGGCCATTTCCAACTTGATTTATCGCTCGCTCACCGGAGGCGGCCTTGAAAAACAATGAGAGCTGAAACATTTCGCGCAATTGACGGGCTGGATCTGGCTCCGGAACATCGCGCACTGCTGCAGCCAGGCGAAGCAAAACAAGACTCGCACGGGAATGTTCATCATTTGCCGCGTTTTTTTTATGAAATCGCCAGCTGGGACGAAGCACGTGACATTCGGCTCACGCCGCACTTCACAGTCGCGGAACTAATGATGGTCGATTGTCGCGAAGCGGACGTGCTCCTTCGCGAATTTCCTCACTATGTGCCCTGTGCAATTCTTCTGCTCGCGCGATTTTTGGAAGACTTTCGACGGGAAGTCGATGGGCCCGTTTTTGTCAGTGCAAATGGCGGCTACCGATCGCCCGCGCATCAAATCGGGGAGGGGAAGAGCGTTCATGCCTGGGCCACAGCTGCGGACATCTACCGGATCGGCGACACGTTTCTTGATGACGCTAAATCGATTGAAAGGTACGGCGCAATCGCAGCGTCGCTCAGCCCGGCGGTATTTGTCCGGACGTTCGGATCGGGCCTGGGGCAAACTGATGATCATTTACATCTGGATATCGGCTTTGTGACGTTAACTCCACGTGGATGTGGTGAAGCGCATTGATACGTTTTTACTGGCGTGAAAAATTCGGGGCGAGATCTGGGCCGTCTGTTTGCGGGTACAGAATTTCGCATCTCGCCACCGCGTGCAGTCATTGGTTTGGAAGCAGAGTTCAATCTCCTGATTGATGGAAGAAAACGGCGGCCGGAAAGAATCTTTGGTGATCCCAGCCGATTAGTGCGCCGGCGAATGATTCCCCGCATCGGGAAGTCATTTCAATTGCCGGCTGGCGGCGCGATTTACTTCGACACCGGAGTGATCGAAGTGGCCACTCCAATCGTTGAGTTGGAACGCGGCTGTTGTCAACGCGCGACGCGCTTGCTGTGGGAACAAATTCGGTATTTGCGAGCGGAGCTGGATCATTGGGGCAAGCGCCACGGCTGCCAATGCCGATTGCAGGGGTTTAGCTCACACTACAATTTCTCGTTCCTCGATGCGCGCAAAACAAAAGACCGCAATGCAGCCAAGCTGGCATATCTGCTCACGCACATTCTGCCGGTGCCGGTACTCCTGCTGGCTGCGAATCGCCAGAGCAGCGCCGCGGGAGTGCGACCACGCAAGACGCGAGTTGAGGTCACTGTCGATTTTACGCCCGATCCCGCGCTAATGCTGGCGACGTGCGCCTTTGTCGCTGGGGTGGTCGAAACGGTCCTGCGCTGGAAAAGTTTTGGGCTACAGCAGTTAAATCGCAACAGACTTCCTAGGATCACCCCATACCGTTTGCAAAAACATTCTTCCCGTCGTGGTTGGCGGATCACGCGAGATTCACTCGGCACGAATCCATTCCTGGCGGATATCAATGCCCCGCTTTGGAAGCTGCGCGATGGTCGCGCTCTCAGCTTGCGCGCAATCGCGGTAGACAGCTTAAAACCATTTCGTCACGAGATTAAACGCCTCGGCGATCTGATAACACTACAACACATTGCCGCGGTTTTCGCTGGAGATGCGCGATCTCTACTCGATTTCCCAAACCGCCCTGAAGCCTACGATGATGTCGGAAGGGCGATCGACTGGGGTCGTCGGCGGATGCGGCATTGGTCGCGTTCAAGATACGAAAAAGTCATTCACCGCGTGATTGCGCGCGAACCGATGCGTCTTGGGAAGAAACATTACCGCGTCGAACGCATGAACGGTTGGTACCAGGTCGATTTTCGGGAAATAGGAACGGGAAAGCGCAGGATTTTTAACCTGGATGAACTCGTGCGGCTGTCGGCAGCGAAAAAGGTATTACCAAGCGCGCCACGGAAACGCAAAGCTCCCAAAAAGCGTCGCGCCTGACATTCTTTGGGAAGCGCCTACAATCCCATCAACTCGCTGATGTACTTCACCGGGGGACTGCCAAACGCGAGCACATTATCGTTGTATTTCTTTTGATCGAACGATGCGCCCACTTTTGCCTTCGCGCGGTCGCGAAGATCGAGATGTTCGCTCACGCCGACGAAATATGTGGAAAGCTGAGCGGAAGTGAGCCGGGCGCGTTTCCATTTGGCGACCGCCTCGCCTTCCTGCTGGTAACCTTGCTTCATCATCAAATCCATCGCCTCCTTCTTGCTCATCTTTCCGGCATGAATGCTCTGATCGAGAATGGCGTTGCAAATGACGCGCAGCCGCATTTTTAACTGCTGCATTTTAACTTCCGGTCCGCCGTAGCCCTGTTCCGCCATCATTTGTTCGCAATAAACGGCCCAGCCTTCGATGAACGTGCCGCTCCGGAAAATCGCCCGGACCAAAGTCGGCGCTTTGAATTCGTTCGCGTGCGCGAGCTGCAAATAATGGCCGGGCATCGCTTCGTGCGCGGTCAAATCGCGTACCATATAGTTATTGTATTCGCGGTAGAACGATTCCTTCCGCTCTTTCGACCAATCCTTCGGCGTCGGCTCGACCGCGAAAAATGTTTTGCCATTTTGCTCAAGCGGTCCGGGTGAATCGCAATACGCAATGCCGGTGCCACGCTTGAATTCCGGCATCACGATCACGTCGAGCGGCGTTTGCGGCACCGTCA
>CATPAV010000110.1 GCA_955652245.1 uncultured Candidatus Udaeobacter sp.
GATCATCGAGCAAATCCATACGCAATATCTCGAATCCGGCGCCGACATTATCGAAACCAATACCTTCAGCGCCACGACCATTGGCCTGCACGATTTTCTTTTTTCGGGAGAGCCGCCAGTTCGTCGCAAAGATCAAAAATTCTTTCAGCGCGTGGTGGACGATGTCGATCTTCGCACACTGGTGCACGAAATGAATGTTACGGCCGCGACAATTGCGCGGCGTGCGGCGGATCGTATTGCTGATCAAACCGGGATTCACCGATTTGTTGCCGGATCGATGGGTCCCCTCCCCGTGACCGCATCGATTTCGCCCGACGTAAACGATCCCGCATTCCGTGCCGTCAGTTTCGATCAACTCAAACAAACTTATTTCGACCAGGCAAAGGCCCTCGTCGAAGGGGGTGTCGATCTTTTGCTTGTTGAGACCATCTTTGACACGCTTAACGCGAAGGCGGCCCTGTTCGCCATTTCGGAAGTTTTCGAACAAGCCGGAAAGAAGCTTCCGCTGATGATTTCGGGAACGGTGACGGACCGTTCCGGGCGAACACTGAGCGGGCAAACCGTTGAAGCTTTTCTCATTTCGATCGCGCACGCTGAGCCGCTCGTCGTCAGCTTGAATTGCTCATTAGGCCCGGACGAGATGGAATCGTACGTGGAAGAGTTGGCACGCATCTCTCCGTATTTCATGAGCGCATATCCGAATGCGGGCCTGCCCGATCCATTATCGGAAACTGGTTTTCCCGAAACGCCGCAGAGTTTTGCCCCAAAACTCAAAAAATGGGCAGCGAATGGCTGGCTCAACCTGGTTGGCGGCTGTTGTGGAACCACGCCCGAACACATTCGCGCGATCGCGCAGACGGTTCGCGATTGCAAACCGCGACAAATTCAATCCGCAATCCGCAATCCGCAGTCCGCAATTCTCCAGCTCTCCGGGATGGAGCCGCTCAACATTACACCGGAGTTTGGATTCGCGGTCATTGGTGAGCGAACGAACATCACTGGGTCTCCCAAGTTCTCGAAATTGATTTTAGCTGACGATTTCGAAGGGGCGCTCGCGGTTGCGCATCATCAAGTCAAGGGAGGAGCGAACATCCTCGACGTAAACATGGATGAAGGAATGATCGATTCCGAAGCGGCGATGACGCGTTTCCTGAATTTGATCGGCAGCGAACCTGAGATCGCGCGCATTCCATTCATGATCGACAGCTCGAAGTGGAGCGTAATCGAAGCTGGACTGAAGTGTGTGCAGGGCAAAGCGGTCGTGAATTCGATCAGCCTGAAAAACGGCGAGGAAGAATTTCTTCGGCAAGCGAAATTGATTCGGCAATATGGCGCAGCGGTCATCGTGATGGCCTTCGATGAGCGGGGCCAGGCCGATACGTTTCAGCGCAAGATCGACATCTGCGCGCAGGCTTATGAACTCCTGACCACGCGCGCAAACTTCCCGGCTAACGACATCATCTTTGATCCTAACATTCTGACCGTTGCGACCGGCCTGGAAGAACATCGCAATTACGCGGTCGATTTCATCGAGGCAACCCGCTGGATAAAGGAAAATCTTCCCGGCGCACGTGTGAGCGGTGGCGTAAGCAACATTTCCTTTTCTTTTCGGGGCAACAACACCGTGCGCGAGGCGATGCACGCCGCGTTCCTCTTCCATGCGATCCGTGCCGGTCTCGATATGGGAATCGTCAACGCAGGGCAGCTGGCGGTTTATGAAGAAATTGCGCCGGAATTGCGCGAGCGCGTGGAGGATGTGCTCTTAAATCGGCGCGACGACGCAACCGAACAGCTGGTCGAATTCGCGGAGGGAGTAAAGGCGAAAGGCAAAACGCCGATCAAAGATGAAGCATGGCGCGCGGAGCCTGTCGAAGAGCGTCTGAAACACGCGCTCGTAAAAGGCATTGTTGATTACATCGACGTCGACACCGAGGAAGCACGGCAAAAATCCAAGCGGCCACTCGATGTTATTGAAGGTCCGCTTATGGCCGGAATGAGCGTCGTTGGCGACTTGTTTGGCTCGGGAAAGATGTTTTTGCCACAGGTGGTGAAGAGCGCGCGTGTAATGAAAAAGGCCGTCGCTTACCTGATGCCGTTCATGGAGGCGGAGAAATCTGGAGGGGCGAAGCCACAGGGCCGGATCGTGATGGCGACCGTTAAGGGCGACGTGCACGACATTGGCAAAAACATCGTCGGTGTCGTGCTGCAATGTAATAACTATGACGTTCTCGATCTCGGTGTGATGGTGCCGGCGGCAAAAATTTTGGAGACAGCCCGGGAGAAGAAAGCCGATGCGATCGGATTAAGCGGACTCATTACTCCATCGCTCGACGAGATGGTGCATGTGGCACAGGAAATGGAACGCGAAGGTTTCGATCTGCCGTTGTTAATTGGCGGCGCCACGACGAGTCGCGCGCACACCGCAGTGAAGATCGCGCCGCATTATCGATCCAGCACCGTGCATGTCGTTGATGCATCGCGTGCCGTAGGAGTCGTAAATTCGTTGTTGAACGAGGAACTGAAATCCAACTTCGATGCTCAAACGCGAAACGAATACGCCCGTCTGCGCGAAGAACATGCCGGCAGAAGACGCGAGAAAAAACTACTAACGCTGGAGGAAGTACGAGCGAACCAAACACGCATTGACTGGAGCGGGTACGAACCGGCAAGGCCGGAATTCACGGGCGTGCGCGCGGTTTGTCCATCGATTGTCGATCTTAGGGATTACATCGACTGGTCGCCGTTCTTTCATGTATGGGAATTGCGCGGCCGTTACCCGGCGATATTGGATGACCCGGTGATCGGCAAACAGGCGCGCGAACTTTTTGATGACGCGCAAAACCTTCTCGATCAAATCGCCGTGAAGAATTTGCTGACTGCGCGCGGGGTTTATGCTTTTTGGCCGGCAAACTCGGTCGGTGACGATGTCGATCTTTATGTCGATGAAACGAGACGGGAGAAACTGACGACGTTTTATTTTTTGCGGCAACAAATGCAGAAGCCGGCAGGGCAGTTCAATCATTGCCTGACTGATTACATCGCGCCAAAGTCCGGCGGTCATAGACCGCCGCTACTACAGGATTATCTTGGCGGTTTTGCCGTTTCAATTCACGGTGCAGATGAACTCGCGAAAGAGTTTACGGCAGCACACGATGATTACAGTGCAATTTTAGCGAAGGCGCTTGCCGACCGATTAGCGGAAGCGTTTGCCGAGTATTTGCACAAACAGGCTCGCATCGCGTGGGGATTCGGGGGTGACGAAAAATTGTCTCATGTCGATCTTATCCGCGAAAAATATCGTGGCATTCGTCCGGCGGCGGGTTATCCGGCCTGTCCCGATCATGCAGAGAAGCGAACGCTGTTCGATTTACTCAGCGCGGAAAAGAAAGCGGGCATCAGGCTGACGGAATCATTTGCGATGCATCCTGGCGCGAGCGTGAGCGGGCTCTACTTTTCGCATCCCGATGCAAAATATTTTGGCGTCGGACAAATCGCACGCGATCAGGTTGTCGATTATGCGATGCGGCGACGCGAACAAATCACCGCAATCGAGAAGCGATTGGCTCCAAATTTAGGCTACGAGACTTAGATCGAGTTCTTTGCCTTCGCGCTCGCTAATAGCAGGCCGGCGCCTTCAGTTGAAACAGCGTCCGAATCTTTAGCTTCCTTCGCAGGCCAGACCACTTTCCAGGCAAGGCCACACTTCTCAAGTGTCCAGATGAAATAGCGCGTCAGGTCAAACTCCCACCAGCGCAGTCCGTGTGCAGCGCAACGCGGTTGCGCATGATGATTGTTATGATACCCCTCACCGAACCCAATGACCCCAATCCAAAAATTGTTTCGGCTCTGATCGGACGTATCGAAGCTGCGATATCCGAACTGACGCATGTGGCAGATGGAATTGACCGACCAGGTGACATTATATATCACGAGCATCGGCACGTAGAGGCACCAAAGCATTCCTGCCATTCCCAGTGTGAGATACAGCGTGGTGGCGACGGCAAGATGCGGGAGCACGTAGAGCCAGGAATGCTCCCATAAACGGCAATACCAAATTTTACTTACATCGGCCGCGTAACGCTTCGAGCGCTCACGAAATTCAGGCGGCTTCCTAATCAGCCACATCATGTGGGCGTAGGGAAAGCCATGCACCGGACTGTGAATGTCTTCCTCCGTATCTGATTTCAAATGGTGGTAGCGATGATCCCCTACCCACATGACCGGGTCGCCAGCCAGCATCACAGCCGAACCGTTCGCGAAAAAGAACTTAAGCCACGCGGGCATTTCAAACCCGCGATGGGTCAGATAGCGATGCAGATAAAGCGTTGTGCTAATTCCGCCCCAAAAAAAGAACACAAGCATAATCGGCAGATAGGAGACCTGGAAGCGCGTCACGAGTCCGACGAGTCCGAACAATTGCAGGACGACCAGGACAATGAAAAGGAGGAGATTGAGTCTTTCGTGCTTAAACATGCGGCAGAACGGGGCGAGGACGAAGCAGCCAACCGGGCCGCAGTTAAATCCAACTTTCAATGTCGCATCATAACGCCTGCGCGGCAAATCATAACTTCTGAAAGAGAGCCTATCATACAAACGCGTGAACTTGATTACGCCATGAGCTGTTGCGAAAAATTGGATGCGCACAAAGATCGTGCATGTTAAAGCATGCGCATTGGAATGCGGGGTGTAGCTTAGCTTGGTAGAGCGCGTGGTTTGGGACCACGAGGTCGCAGGTTCAAATCCTGTCACCCCGATTATTACGCAGGTAACGGGATATTCGTATTTTCCAAGCACGACCGATCGGCGTGGCGGCCACCCCGATTATACAAGAGAATGAAATCAATAGGGCTGATCTTGCTGGGAATACTTAGTGGGGCGACACCGATATCGGTCGCGCAAGACGCGGCGCCGCCATCTGTCGATCTTTACGAAGGAGAGAAACAGCCGGATGTAACACCCACTCCCTATCCAGAACCCAATGGCCCGGACATACCGGAGTTGCCGCAGCTTGACGAAGCTTTTAAGCCGAAATCGTTGGGTAAAGAAGTTGATGAACGCCGGCTCCATATCCAATGGCGGCAATTGAAAAACCAAGTGGTGAATGATCCGCAGGTGCGCGAAGCAAAGGCATCTGCTCAAACCGCGCGGACGGACTTGGAAAGACGGAACCGCCTTCATAATTATTATGATATTTATTACGGACGAATGTCAGCTCTGGCTTCGAGCCCGGAATTGAAATTAGCGTTGGAGGCAATAAAGAGTGCACATTTAAGTTTGCTCGCTCAACCGCGTGTGCGGCCCTCATCGAGCGCTTCTCCAGCTTCGGATGCGGCGAGGGTCGCGGCTCTGAATTTGCCTAAACAAGCGACTACAGGGCCTGTGAATACCGCTTCCCCACAGGCCCAAGGAAAGGTTGATACTACCGTTGCTGCTAAGCTAAGTACATTCATTACGGCAATGAATTTGCCCCGCGAGGTGGCGATACTTAAAGAGAACGCTCCAGTTACTGTGTTCGCGCCCACCGACGATGCATTCCAAAAAGCACCTCCGGGTACGATCGATTTTCCATTAAACGCCGAGAAGATTGGGAAATTGCTCGACTACCATATCGTGAAAGGCGCGGTCACATCTAACGAACTGACGACAAGGAAAGCACCGACGATCAATGGCGCCAGTCTCGATATCAAAGTCATAAATGGGGAAATAACGGTCAACGACGCACACGTAATTAAAGCCGACGTGAAAACTCCCGTTGGTGTGATCTATGTGATCGACAAGGTGTTAATTCCGCCGGCAGAGTAAGTTCCGTCAATTTGGCGTCTAAATTCCTGGTTCTGCTGCGCCGTACAGTGCATCGCGATGCCGCCGATGATGTTAACGTAACAAATAGCGCGCCGCGTTTGCTCAACGCAGTCGCATCGCTAAAATCAGAAGGTCAGTTGGCGCGTTCGTCTAGTGGTTAGGACACAGCCCTCTCAAGGCTGGTGCACGGGTTCGACTCCCGTACGCGCTGTTGGTTCATTAAAGAGTCCGTTTGCTTATTCCGGCACGTTGCGCGTTGGAACTTAGGCTCAGAGCATGACGGCGACTGGCACCAGCCTGGTCACAATGGCAACGGCCAGAATATCGCCGGCTAATTCGCGCAAGGAACTTCTGTGCCTGCGGGCGGCTACACTTTCTCAATCGATTATTTCGTCAATGGCGATAAGGGCGCCAAGGCCAATGACATCTTGCTCACGGTGCCCTCCGTTACCACAGTGCCCGAACCGGCACATGGGTAGAGGGGCGCTCGCCTCTGTCGCGCTCGGTTACACGCAGCGGCAGCTGCCGGACGAGCGCGGGTAATCCCGCGGTTGAAAATATTGCAGGCGGCATGCCTGCCGCTACAGTGGCAGCCTTATGCCGTACAAAAACATCGCGCCGCCACCGGGCGAAAGAATTTCCAGAACCGACAAATTGAACGTGCCGGACCAGCCGATTATTCCGTTCATTCGCGGGGACGGCACCGGGCCGGACATCTGGGCCGCGAGTGTGCGCGTCTTCGATGCGGCGGTCGAAAAGACATACGGCGGTAAAAAGAAGATCGCCTGGTTTGAAGTTTTCGCCGGTCAGGCTGCGAAGGACAAATTCGATGAATGGCTACCCGATGATACGGTTGAAGCATTTCGTGAATTTCTCGTCGGTATCAAGGGTCCGCTGACGACGCCAGTAGGCGGCGGCATTCGTTCGCTCAACGTCGCCTTGCGACAGCTTCTTGATCTTTTCGTTTGCCTGCGCCCGGTGCAGTATTTCAAAGGCGTCCCCTCGCCCGTCAAGCACCCGGAGAAAGTGGACATGGTGATCTTCCGGGAAAATACCGAAGACATCTATGCGGGCATCGAGTACGCGGCAGGCACACCAGAAGCGCAAAAGATTCTCGATTTCTTTCAGAAGGAATTTCCAAAGCAATTCGACAAAATTCGTTTCGGCACGAAGCAAAAAGCGGCGGATTTCTGGAAAGAAGTCGGCGCACCGGAAGGCGACGATGTTTGCGTAGGAATCGGCATCAAACCCGTCAGTCGTGCGGGCAGCGTGCGCTTGATCCACAGCGCGATCGTTTACGCAATCAAGAACCAGCGCAAAAGCGTAACGCTGGTCCACAAGGGTAACATCATGAAGTTCACCGAAGGCGCGTTCCGTGACTGGGGCTATGAGATCGCGAAGCAATATTTCGGCGCCAAAGAAATCCATGGCGGACCCTGGTGCAAGATTCCGATGGAGAAGCCGGGCGCGGGAATTATCATCAAAGACGCAATTGCGGACATCACCCTGCAACAGGTGCTGCTGCGGCCGGAAGATTTCGATGTCATCGCGACGTTGAATCTGAACGGCGATTATCTGAGCGATGCGCTTGCGGCGCAGGTGGGCGGGATCGGCATCGCGCCCGGTGGAAACATCAACTACATCACTGGTCACGCCATTTTCGAAGCGACCCACGGCACGGCGCCGAAGTACGCGAATCAGGACAAAGTCAATCCGGGTTCAGTGATTCTCTCGGGCGAAATGATGTTCCGTTACATGGGCTGGACGGAGGCCGCCGATCTGATTCTCAAAGGATTAAAGGGTGCGATCGCGAGCAAGCGCGTCACATACGATTTTGCGCGGTTGATGGAAGGCGCGACTGAAATCAAATGCAGCGAGTTTGGCAGCAACGTGATCGAGCACATGTAACTTGGAGAGACGGCGCGCTATCCCGTCCTAAAAATATAATGGGACGTCACGGAGGTCGTCCCTCCAACGTCCCTAAAATATTGGGACGACACACGCCTGCTCGCGAATCCCTTCGGAGTTCGGCTCCGCTCAGTGCAGGCTCCGGTCGTTCCTCCGATTGACGATCGCGCTTTCATCGGCGCAAATTTTAGTTTAGCTCTGCGCATGTTCTTTGAATTTCGCTTTGGACGCTTCGCCAAATTTTCGTTTTATTTTGCACTGATCGCTTTGCTTGCAATCGGGACCGGGAATGCCGCATCGCAAAAACGAAACATCACCGAAAAAGATCTGTTCGATTTTGTCTGGATCGGCGATCCGCAAATCTCACCGGACGGGACCCGCGTCGTTTTTGTACGCGTCACGGTGAATGAAAAAAAGGAAGATCGATCTGGTCTGTGCCGGTCGCGGGCGGGGAAGAACCGCATCAACTGACAAAAGGCGATCACGACTCGGCCCCGCGCTGGTCGCCAGACGGAAAATTTTTGCTCTTCTTGCGCGCCACGGAAACGGATGGCAAACCCGAGCCGCCGCAATTGTCGATCTTACCGATGTTGGGCGGCGATTCATTCTCGTTCACCGATCTGCCGAAGGGTGCGAGCAATCCGGTCTGGGCGCCGGATGGCAAAACGATCGCCTTCGCCAGTGACACAAACGCGGAGGACCTGGCCAAACAAGAAAAGAAAAAGCGCAAAGAAGAGGAATTGAAAAAGGCTGTGCGCGAAAGTTCGCCGTTTCCCACCCCCGTCACAAAAGGTTCAAACAAACCGGGCGCGACACCGAAGAGCGAACCGGAGGCGGTTGCAAAAAAAGCGGAGGCCGAAGCGGAACATGAGAGCGACATTCATGTGATCACACGGGCGGTTTATCGGGAAGACAATGAAGGTTATCTCGACCCGAAGCACCCGAATCATATTTGGATCGTAATGGCGCCGCGCACTGCGGATGAAAAGGTGCAGCCAAAGCAATTGACTTCCGGCCGATTTAACGAGGAGAACATCGTTTGGTCGAAGGACGGCGCGCAGATCTACTTCACCTCGCTGCGCGTGGATGAGCCGTACTACGAACTGCCGAAGACCGGACTGTATTCGATTAGCCCGAACGGTGGAAACGCAACGAAGCTCAACTCGATCGACATGGGAATTGATGCTTTGTCGCTGAGTCCAGACGGCAAACAAGTCGCGTTTGTCGCCTCGACCACGCAGCCAGTGAATTCCTATACGCAGCCAGATTTATGGGTTGTCGATCTTTCGCCGAACGCGAAACCGCGGAATCTGACCGCGACGTTTGATTTCGATGTCGGCGATGGAGTGTTTGGTGATAACACAGCTCCGCGCGCGGGCGGTGCGAATGTTCCATTATGGACAACCGACGGGCGCGGTCTGATCGAGGTCTGCGGAAAAGAAGGCAAAACAATTCTTGCCTCATTCGATGTCGGAAGCGGCGCAGAAACCGATCTCACACGTGGCAATTAGGCGGTCCTCCGTTTTCGCGCATCCGCAGACAGATCGAAAATCGTCTACACCGCATCGACACCGACCCGGATAAACGATCTCTTTGCGATGGAAGGCAGCGGCGGCGAGCCGCTCCAATTAACGCACATCAACGACGAGCTTTTCTCGAAACTCAATCTCACCGAGCCGGAAGAGATTTCATATCAGAGTTTCGACGGGAAAAGCATTCAGGCGTGGGTGCAGAAACCACCAGACTTTAACCCGGCGAAAAAATATCCGCTCATTCTCGACATCCACGGCGGACCGCATGCGGCTTACGGCTACATTTTTGAGCACGAGTTTCAGTGGATGGCGGCAAAAGGTTACGTGGTGCTTTATCCAAATCCGCGCGGGAGCACGACGTATGGGCAGGATTTCGGCAACGTGATTCAGTATCATTATCCCGGCGACGATTATAAAGATTTGATGGCCGGCGTGGATGAAGTGATTCGCCGTGGTTATATCGACGATAAAAAACTCGGCGTGACCGGTGGAAGCGGCGGTGGCCTGCTCACGAATTGGGTTGTCGGACAAACGAACCGTTTTGCGGCGGCGGTTGCTCAGCGCGACATCGCGAGCTGGGAGGATTGGTGGTACTCCGCTGATTTTACTCTTTTTCAGCCGACTTGGTTCAAGGCGCCGCCATTTGACGACGACCAGGAGTTTAAAAC
>CATPAV010000111.1 GCA_955652245.1 uncultured Candidatus Udaeobacter sp.
GATCGCGCCCCTGTTTGGCGGAGCCGCCTGCCGAATCACCTTCGACGATATAAAGTTCGGTTAATTCCGGATCGCGTTCAGAACAATCCGCCAATTTCCCCGGCAATCCGCCACCCGTGAGAGCGCCTTTGCGAATCGTTTCCCGCGCTTTTCGAGCCGCCTCTCTCGCGCGCGCCGCCGTGAGTACCTTGTCGAAGATACGTCGCGCGATGGGCGGATTCTTGTCGAAGTATGTCATTAATCCCTCGTAAACGACCGAATTCACGATCCCGTCGATTTCTGTATTGACGAGCTTCACCTTGGTCTGCGATTCGAAACGTGGGTTTGGCAGTTTAATGCTAAGTACGCAGATCAAGCCTTCACGGACGTCGTCGCCGGAAATCGATGGATCTTTTTCTTTGAGAAGATTACTCGATTTCGCGTACTGATTGACCGCTTTGGTGAGTGCGGTGCGGAAGCCGGTTAGATGAGTGCCGCCGTCCGGATTCGGGATTGAATTTGCAAACGGCAAAATCTGATCGTTGTAGCTATCATTGTATTGCAGCACAACGTCGACAAACACTTCATCGCGCTGTCGCGAGATCGCGATCGGTTTGGGATGCAGGACCTGTTTGTTTTCACCGAGCTGCTTTACGAACTCTTCGATGCCATGCGTATAGAGAAATGTTTCCTTTTTCGCCGGATCGCTGCGCTCATCGGTTAGTCTGATCTCGAGACCGGGATTGAGAAATGCGAGTTCGCGTAGTCGCGTCGCGAGCCGCTCAAATTTAAATTCAGTCGTGATCGTGAAGATCGTCGGGTCGGGTAAAAACGTGATGAGCGTTCCGGTGGTTTTCTTGCTTTTGACCTCACCGATGACGGTGAGCTTGTCGGTTGTTTTCCCCTTGGCGAAGGCCATGTGATACACCTTCCCATCGCGCGACACTTCCGCCTTGAACCATTCGGAAAGAGCGTTCGTGCATTTCGCGCCCACGCCGTGTAAGCCACCGGAATATTTGTAAGCGCCTTGTCCGAATTTTCCGCCCGCGTGCAAATTCGTCAGCACCAGTTCAATCGCCGGCATCTTCCATTTTGGATGAATGTCCACAGGAATACCGCGGCCATTGTCCCGCACCGACACCGACCCATCGACATGAACGGTGACTTCAATTTTCGTGCAGAATCCCGCGAGATGTTCGTCGATGGAGTTATCGAGCACCTCGAACACTAAATGGTGCAAACCCCTCTCATCTGGGTCTCCGATGAACATGCCGGGCCGTTTGCGAACGGCCTCGAGGCCTTCCAACTTGTCGATCTGAGCGGCGTCGTATTTTTGTGCCGCGCCGATTCCGGTCGAGCGGGCTCCAGGCAATTCGTCGACCGGAATTTCGTCTTTAGCTTGCAGCATATACGGGCCTCGAACGGCCCGACGAAGAGAATACCTGGAAATGCCTCAAAAACAACTAATAATCTCGTGGTTTAAAGGACTTAATTTCCCCTACCGGTTGGAGGCGAGCCAAGGCCAAAACCCATGATATTGTGGTTCCTCTCGGCCCGATATGGACCTTGGTTTTCGTTCGCTTGACCGACTCGTTTTGGAGTCGGAAAATACGTTAGCCAATGCGCCTTCAAACCCTTCTTGAAGCACGCTGGATTTTTGTGCTTCTCGTGCTGCTCGCGATCGCTAGTTCGTTTGCAACGCTCTGGTTATCCTTGTTTTTTTTGCTGCTTATTTTTTGTACGCTCGCATTTTTTCGGGATCCAGATCGCCCGGCCCCGACAGATCCGAATCTTATCGTGGCTGCGGCCGATGGAACCATCACGGATGTCATTGAGCTGGATGAAAACGAAGTTCTGAAGGCAAAGATGCGCCGAGTTGGAATCTTCTTGTCGATCTTCGATGTCCACACTAATCGCGCACCGATCGATGGTCGCATCATTTACCGGCAACACCGGGAAGGACTCTATGTGGATGCGCGCCGCCCCGATTGCTCCGAGAAGAACGAATCGATGACCTGGGTTATCCAAAATCCGCGTGTGACGATTGTGGTCCGCCAACTCACCGGCGCGATTGCAAGACGCATCGTGGCTTGGGCGAAAATCGGGGACGAGTTGAAGAAAGGTGATCGCTTTGGAATGATTCGCTTCGGTTCGCGAACGGAATTATATTTGCCGCTTAACGCTGAACTCCTCGTGAAAGCAGGCGATCACGTCCTCGGTGGATCGACAGTCATAGCGCGGCTCCCCAAAGCTGTAGGGGAAGCTGTCAGCTTTACCTACAATCAATGAGCGAACAGAATCACCCTAAGATTTATCTGCTGCCGAATCTAATGACGGCAGGGAATTTGTTTTGCGGCTTTACCGCTACGCTCAAAATTCTCGAGGGCGCCTTACTTCAAAGTTCAAATGCGGACGCCGCGGGCGATCTCTTTCACACCGCCATCTGGTTCATTCTCGCTGCTTGTTTTTTCGACCTGCTTGATGGTCGGCTCGCACGCCTCGGTGGACATGAGAGCATGTTTGGTCGCGAATTCGATTCTTTAGCCGACATTGTTTCGTTCGGCGTTGCGCCAGCTTTGATGGTTTATCGGATCGTTCTGCAGGAATTTCCGCGCGCCTGCTGGATTATCGCGTTTATCTATCTCGCGTGCGGCGCGCTGCGCCTGGCGCGCTTCAATACCGCGTCTGCCAATCACGAAATGGCCGATACTGAGAGGAACAAAAATTTCACCGGCTTTCCCATTCCCGCTGCGGCTGGTCTCATTGCATCTATCACACTTTTTCTGCTCTGGCTGGCCGAAGGCGAACATCGGCTCGGCAACTGGAAGTTTGTGCTGCCGCCGCTCATGCTTTTTCTATCCTTTATGATGTTCAGCCGTTTCCAGTATCCGAGCTTCAAGGCGCTGAATTGGAAGACGAAAAAATCGATTCCGCGTTTTCTTATCATCAGTCTTATCCTCATCCTCACGGTCATGAATTACGAATGGATGCCGGCAGTGCTTTTTCTGGCCTATTTACTCTACGGATTTCTGCGGCCGTGGCTGTCGCGCGAATGGCGCCGCGAAATCGAAGAAGAGATCGGCGAAGAATTGCCTGACGATGCAGTGATAGGTGAATAGGTGATCAGTGAATAGTGAAAGCCTATTCACCAGTCACCGATCGCGACTCACTTTGATTGCTGCGAATTAAGCTTCGCCAGCACTTCCGGATCCCGCACGTCGGCCCATTCGCCAGTAAGTTCGAGCGCTTTGACTTTCTTGCCGTACTTCGCGAGATCCCGAATGGCGTCGGTCAATTCGTACTCGCCGCGCGGTGACGGCTTCAACTTTGCCGTGAAATCGAAGATACTCGGTCGAAATGTGTAAATACCGGCGTTATACCAGGGGCTGGTTGGCTCGCCAGGTTTTGATTTTTCGCGAAGATCGACAAGTTCCATTTCTTCATTGAGGAAAACTGCGCCGCCCTTGCTGACGTCCTCGCCCTGCGTGACGCTAATAATTGCTTCGACATCGTGGGGAAGATTGAGAAGTCGTTTGTAGTTTCCCGGATCGACCAGAATGTCGCCATAATTTAACACAAACGGTGAATCGCCGGCGAAATTGCGCGCAAGATCGACAACGCGTCCCGTTCCGTCCTGCACAGCTTGCGTTGCGTATTGTATTTCGATGCTGTAACGAGAACCGTCGCCAAAGAAATTTCGCACGGCATCGGCGCGGTAACCGACAATAATCAGGAATTCGCGCACACCCGCCTCGCGCAATCCCTCGACGATGTGTTGCAAAACCGGTTTGCCACGCACATCGATCATCGGTTTGGGAAGATCGGTCGTGAGCCCGCGCATCCGCGTGCCGCGCCCGGCCGCGAGCACAACCGCCTTATCTGTCCTTGCCATGAATTAACTTGCGGCGGCTCGCCGTAGGCGCCGTGAATAGTTCAGCGGCATTACCATTCACATTCACCGATCACGATTCGCTCTTTTTCTTTTCCGTTATCATTAACGCGGGTAAATTCGCTTGTTTGATCAATTCGCTTACTTTCGGGACGTCCTCATTCTTGATCTGCGCCCATTTCTTTAATTGCTCTTCCAACTGGCTGCTCAACAATTGGAACACGTCGAGTTGCGGTTTGGTCGGCTCGGTGTCGCCCACGTCTATGGTATGGCTGAATGTGTCAAACCGTTCGTTCAGCATGTTTGGGAAAGCGAGGTTTGCTTCCGAGCCTTTCATGTTTACTTGAATGAGCCGCTGCTCGACTTCAGACATTTTGCGATCGAGCGCGTCGGCGGCATCAAGCGCCGGCTTAAGACGCTGATCGTCGCCGAAGCGTTTATGCAACGTCTGAATCTGAGATCTGAGATCTCTGATTTCATTAACGGCTTGATGCAGTTGCGAAATTCGATCGTTCACCTGCATCGAGAGCGTGAATTGTTTTTGCAACGCAGCTTCCGAGCCCTTTGTGCGCGGATCGATCGCCAGATGCAACGGGGCGGTTTGCGATTTTCCGCCGACGGTCAGTTTCACTTGATAATCACCCGGCAACACCAGCGGTCCTTTGGGTCCCGTGCCCGAGTAAAACGCGCCAGGGATTTGTATTGGATCGTCGTAACGTAGGTCCCAGGCGAACCGGTTCATTCCTTCGTTTGCTGGAATCGTCTTTACGCGCTCGACGCGATCAGGCCATTCAGGCGGCTGCTCGCCTTCCTTTTTCTCCTTGCTGGAAAGATGCCTGACCACTTTGCCTGAAGTATCCAGAATATCGAGCGACACTTCCTCTTTCGGCGCGGTCTTAAAATAATAATCGATGATGGCGCCCGGCGGCGGGTTGTCACCAACCGGCTGTCGCTTATCGAATTCCTCCGGGTAATGCAGACGCAATGCGGTCTGCGGTTGGTAGAGAATCACATCCGCCTGCGTCGCCGGCGCGCTCGCCTGACGGAGCGGCGTCAGATCATCGAGCACCCAGAATGAACGTCCGTGTGTCGCCACCACCAGATCGTCATCTTTGACGACAAGATCGTGAATTGGCGAGGCGGGTAGATTCAATTGCAACGGTTGCCAATGCGCGCCGTCATCGAATGAAATAAAGACGCCGAGTTCCGTTCCAGCGTAGAGTAAGCCTTTGCGCTTGGGATCTTCGCGCACGGCGTGGACATACGCGCCATCGGGAATTCCCCGCACCAGCGGGCTCCAGGTTTTTCCCAGATCGGCCGTTTTAAAAATGTATGGCTTAAAGTCGTCGAGTTTATGTCGATCCACCGCGACGTAGGCGGCATCGCCGTCATGAGGAGAAGGCTCGATAAAATCGACAGTGCTCCACTCCGGAATTTTCGGCGTGACGTTCGACCAATGCTGTCCGTCATCAATTGTTACCTGCACGAGCCCATCGTCCGTGCCCGCCCAGACCATTCCTTTTTTTAACGGCGATTCGGCCAGCGCAAAAACCGTGTCGTAATATTCTACCGAAGTAATGTCGTTCGTCAGGGGGCCGCCGCTTGGCTGCTGTTTACTCCTGTCGTTGCGTGTGAGATCGCCGCTGATTTGTGTCCAGGTTTGTCCGTGATCGGCCGACTTGAAAACACACTCCGCTGCGGTGTAGAGCACGTCCGGGTTGTGTGGCGAAAGCAGGAGCGGCGAAACCCATTGGAAACGATGGACAAGGTCGGCAGCACCATGTCCCGAGTTATCAAGCGGCCAGACGCTTACGTCCTGCACTTCCTTCTTATTTTTATCGTAGCGAGTGATGTAACCTTCGTTGTTTGAGTAAATGATGTGCCAGTCGCGCTGATCGGGCACAACAAAGCCGCATTCCCCGCCGCCAGCCACAAACCAATCTGCGGGTCCAATTGCTCCCCAATCAGTCCGGCTGGCGATGCCGACGTTCGAATTATCCTGTTGCGCGCCGTAAATGTGGTAAGGGAACGCGTTATCGACCGCGATGTGATAAAACTGCGCGGTCGGCTGGTTATTTTGTGTTGTCCATGTTTTGCCCCCATCGGTAGAGATGCTGGCTCCACCGTCGCTCACGTTGGCGATCCGATCGGGATTTTGCGGATCAATCCAAAGGCCGTGGTGATCTCCGTGCCGCGCGGGCAACAGATTGAAAGTTTTTCCACCATCAACCGAACGGAAGAGCCCAGTGTTTAAGAGATAAACCGTGTCCGCCGATTTCGGATCAGCGTAAACTTTGCTGAAATACCAGGCGCGCTGGCGAAATCGGCCGTCGTCGTTTACACGCGTCCAATGCTGGCCGGCATCATCGGAGCGATAAAGGCCGCCCTCTTTCGCTTCTATAATCGCATAAACACGGTTGGAATCGGCGCCGGAAACAGCGATCCCGATCTTGCCGAGGATTCCGTCGGGAAGGCCATTGCCTTCAAGATGTTTCCAAGTAACGCCATTATCTTCGGACCGGTATAGTCCGCTGCCAGGGCCGCCACTCGAAAAAAACCACGGCTGTCGACGCGCCTGCCAGAGCGATGCGAAAATGATGTTCGGATTATGCGGATCGAAAACTAGGTCGATGCCGCCGGTGTTTTCGTCCTTTGATAAAACTTTCGTCCACGTTTTGCCGCCGTCGGCCGTGCGAAAAATTCCGCGCTCCTGATTTGGACCAAATGCGTGGCCGAGCGCCGCCACCAAAACTACATCTGCATTTCTTGGATCAACAATCAGCGCGCCGATCTGGCGCGTATCTTTCAGGCCGACGTTCTGCCACGTTTTGCCGCCGTCGATCGATTTGAACACTCCGGTCCCGTACGTCGTATTACCACGAATGGCTGCTTCGCCTGTGCCAGCGTAGATGACATTGTGATCCGACGGCGCGACCGCAATCGCGCCGATCGAAGAAATCGGTTCCTTGTCGAAAAGAGGCGTCCAGTTCGCGCCGCCATCCGTTGTTTTCCACACGCCGCCTGCAACTGCACCAAAATAATATGTGTCTGGCTCGCCTGGCACGCCTTCAATGGCCAGCGCGCGACCGCCACGGAAGGGACCAATCTGGCGCCACTGCATTGCTTTAAAGAGTTTTTCATCAATCGCGCCGGCGGGCATGGGTGAAGGCGACGGAGTTACTGCAAGAGAAACTGAACAAATGAAAACAAAACCGGCTAAAATAGCTTGGGCCGTCAAGCGAAAGCGTAACGCGGACATAATCATCCGGCTAAGGTGGGAGAGTTGCGTCACTGTTCAACTAGAATCGCGAAGCGATTTACAATCTCCCGGCTGGTCGATCTTTAACGCGACTGTGAGTGGACAGCGATGAGCTCGTGACGAAAATCGACTGCGTCCGAGCGGTCCGGGCCGGTCATGCGTTTCCATGTGATCCAGTTCTCCAACTCCAGACTTTCCGGCGTAGACGTGGGTGCTTCGTACAGAAACGTGAAATGGCGGACTCCGCCGAAACAGATCAATGGCCAAGACGCCAAGATAAAAATGCAGAGTAGACGAAACTTTTTTACCACGGAACGCGCAGCCGATGAGATTACCGGTGCGAAACTGCGGGAACTATCTCCAGTCGCTCACCGATGGCGGCATTGGCCTCGACTCGTGCCTCCTGCACCGGTTCAGCGCTTTCGGGCGGTGCACCGCCGCCAAAGTGTCGCGCCGCAAAATAAGAGCCAACCACCAACACCGCAGCAATGAATTGAGCGATAAGTGTTTCAGTCGTTGGAAACACCGCAAACCACAAGCCCATCCAAGGCGGCATGTAGTTTTTCAAGGAACTGATCTCGGTCGTGGGAATCCAATGGGCGAGCTGCATCTCTTGTGCTTGCTCGCCCACCATCACCAGCAGCACCACGCCGAGCAGAACACCGGTCGTGATCAGCATTTTTCGATAGGGAAGACGCTGCTGAAGAACAAAAGTAAGGACCGCCACCATCCCGGTAAGAACCAATCCAAGCAATGCGCCTTTCAGCACTACGCCGCCACCCAGGCGAAGATGATAGCTCTGCAAAAAAAGGACGACCTCGAACCCCTCGCGATAAAGCGACGTGAATCCGAGCAGGATCAATCCCAGCCACAGCCGCCAGCGCGCGATTTCGTCAGCGCTAGCATCTGCAAGCAATGTTTTCCGGCGACGATTGTGCGCCCGGATCCAACCGCCCCAATAAATTTTATGAAAGAACCAATTCATGATCACGAGCAACACAATCACGGCGAGGAGTCCGGTTGCGGCTTGCAAATCGAGCGCCGGGATGTTGTCGCTGAGTGAGTTGACGATTCGGACCGCGATGAGCCAAGTGATCAAGGTTGCGATAAAAGCGATGCCTGCGCCTGCTGCGATGGGGCGACGATACGCGCGTTTTTTTCCAGTCATGCTCGCGGTGATTGCAGCGAGAACGAGGATGCATTCTAGTCCTTCCCGGAATACGAGAACGCCAATGTCGAGAAAAGCGACCGTCGGACTTGTGTTCGGCTGCGTCGGATCAGGCGCGCCATGCGCGGTCGCACCCTGCCATGCGATTACACCAACGACGCAAGCCGCCGCTGCGACGATGCCGATGCGCAACGCAAGCTTCATTGAAGTTGAAATCTATCACATCGGTTTTGCGACCGCTGCCGTTCGATTGCTTTTTTTTAGCGGCTGCTTGCGGACCGTGGCGTTGCTCAAACTGAGGATTTGACTCTCCCTTTCACGCCAAAACCACTCAGTGCGACCTGGTATTTTAGCCAAGGAGACCCGTAGGGTCCCGCGGCGACTTGACTCGCTAGACCGTGCGCCTGAACACTCGGGCGGACAGCAGAACAGGCGTCTTAAAGCGTGGTGCCCGCCGCGGTGAGCGAATCGGATAACGCAAGCCAGTGGCTTACGCTACGTCCGGGAGTTGCAGCTGCGACCGCGCGACGACACGGACCACGATTCACGGATTACGAGCCGAGATGCGAGAAACGAGGAGCGTTACATCGACACAGGTCACTATCTTGTGATTTATCGCGCAGGGGGTAACTTTGCCGGTGCAACGCTGGCTGGCATTCACCCTGATTGAAATCGTTCTCGCGGTCTTCATCTTGATGTTGTTGCTTCTTTTAGCGGTGCCGAGCTTGAGCGGCGTGCTTGCAAATAATCGGTTGCGACGTTCACTGAATGGATTCAACAATCTTGTGCGCCAGGCGCAGGAGCGAAGCGTGGCGGAGCGTCGCGCTTACCTGATTGTTTGGCGCGAAAAAGGCGTCCTGCTGCGACCGGAAGTTTTTGCAAAAGGCCAGGAGGCCGCAGCGACGGTGGAATTGAAGTTGGATCGCGGGGAGGCGTTGATGCTCAAGTTACCTGCGGCACTAACAAAGAACCCTCCGGCCGAATGGATATTCTGGCCGTCCGGGACATGCGAGCCCGCGACTGTTCAATTCAAAGGCGCGGCTGGTTCGTGGACGGCAAATTACTTGCCGTTGACGGCGCGGCCTGAGCTTACGAATTATGCGGCAAGGTGACTCGGAAAAGACTGGTTTGTTGAACGGTTCAAGCGTTGCAGCGTTGAAGCGGCCAAAGCCAAGCCGCTGTAACCCTTCAGCCCTTCATCGTTTCAACGGTTTTGCCCTTTACGAAGTGCTTCTCGGGGTCACGATTTTCGCGGTGGGCGTGTTGGCGCTGGGGCGCGCGGTGGAGAATTGCTTGAACGCGAGCATGCTTAATGCGGAAGAAGAGAGGGCGCGCCAGATATTATCGAACCGCATGGCCGAAATTCAGGCCGCTCCAGGTTTTCCCGACACTGCCAAGGAATTTAAGATCGATACAGGTTATGGGATCGTAAAATTGATTCAGAAAAGCGCGCCCGCTGACTTAACCGAACCCGGCAATATTCAGCTAAGCGGAATCTATCTTGTGACTTTGAACGCGCAGTGGAAGCAGGGAGGCGTTACGCAGTCAAAACAAATTAGCTTCTATGTTTATCGGGTTCGCTAATCAGAAAGCAGTCTTGGATTCAGGCAGGCGGATCGTTCCCCGAGGCGGCTTCACGCTGCTGGAGATCACATTGGCAGTGGCGATTCTCGCCACGATGTCGCTCGCAATCTATCGCTTCGTGCAATCGAATCTAACCGCGTTGCGCGCTTCCTCCGATGCGAATGCTGCTGACGCGTGCTATAGCGGTTTACGCGATCTTTTAACGGCGCAATGGCAAAGCTTGCCGTCAGGACAGGGTGGAATGACAGGAGCGCCGTTCAAACTGAACGATCGACAGCGCGATCAAATCCAATGGGTTTGCGGTTCCGGTTCTGGATTGCTTACGCGGTATGCGCCGGGCCAGTTTACAGTGTCGCTACGGTTACAACCCGAAAATAACAAAAGTGATCAGCTCGACCTCGGTTTTTTGCGAACACCGCAGGACGATTCCGGGCAGGAGACATGGGTGCCTCTGATTAAGAATGTTAGCAGCCTTCAACTCCATTACTTCGATCCTCAGTTAAACAGTTGGATCGATCGATGGACGAACGCGCTCCGGCGACCTTGGCTCGTGAAGATAACCATGGGACGCACTGATGCGGCGGAGCCCTGGGAAGCGATCATTCCACTAAGACGGACACCGTTTTGACGGTGTCGATCTTATGAAGGCGTCATCCTTAAATTCGAAATTCGTCAGTGGGGCAGCGCTTATGTTAGCGCTTTGGGCGCTGTTTTTACTCAGCGCGATGGTAATTTCCTGGGCTCTCGATATTGATTCTCGGCTCACGCTTTCCGGTGATGCAAACCGCGGTCTCGCGGCCGAGGCGATGGCGGCTTCGGGCGCGGAGGTTGCGTTGCATCCAAGCGTTAGACCGAGCTCCCCAAACCTGCATCGAGCGCTCGGTGCCCGGGAAGGTTATGATGTTCGCATTACCGGCGAAGGTGGCCGTTTGAACTTAAACTGGCTCACTGCGGGCGAGGATCCGATTCGTCTCGAAGTTCTGCGAAAATATCTTGAGCTTAAAGGAGTCGATCTCAATGAGCGCGACCGGATGATGGATGCTCTGCTCGATTGGGTGGGACCAAATGCCGGCCTTCATCGCTTAAACGCACCTCCGGAAACAGTTGATTATCGTCCATCGCACGCACCGCTGACGTCGGTGGACGAACTTAAGAAAATCTTTGGCTGGGGTGAATTTACTTCACAACCGGGTTGGGAGGATGATTTTACGATCGACAGTTCAGGCCCGATTGATCTTGCCTGGGCCTCGCGCGATGTGTTGCGCGCGCTGCCTGGAATGAGAGATGATTTCGTAGATCGATTTTTGCAACTACGGCGCGGTCCGGATGGAATCGATGGAACCGCCGATGATGCCCAATTCGGGAATCTGGCCGACGTTCAATATGCCCTTGGCTTTTCACCGGAACAATTTCAGCAGCTTGCTGCCCTGGTTGGATTCAACGACCAAGTAATGCGTATCCTGAGCGTCGGAAAATCGGGCAATATTACGCGGACTGTGAAAATGGTTGTGCGTAAATCGAGCAATATTCCTGAAGTGATCGTTTGGAAGGAGCTTTGATATCGAAGCCGAATCGACATCCGTCTTCATAGTTCCGACGGCGCATGGCTGGAATTTTCTGCGCCCAGCCGAACGCAACGGCGCCTGGGGTGTGCGTATGCTCCGCAGTTTGGATGAAGCTGTGCCACTGCTCACGGCCACGGACGATCTTGTGCTTGGGTTGCCGATTGCAGCTGTGCTCGCGCAGCGATTTCGTTTGCCGACTGTCGATCCAGCAGAATTTCCGGAGATGATTCGGATCCAAATCGAAAAGGCGTTGCCATTCTCGGCGGACGAAGTAACAACCGATTTCGAGGTAATCGAGCAGTCCGAGGGTAGTAGTGTAATTTCCGCGGTTGCGGTACGAAACGAACGGTTTGCCGAGATTGCCGCACCACTGCTGGAGCGCGGTTACATTCCGCGACAAGTCACGGTTTATGCCGCGCAGCGGGCGAGCACTTACGCGCCGCATGGAAATGCACTGCTGATTTATCCCGAAGGCGAAGCGCTTGTTTCAGCTGTGACTGAGAACGGCAAAATTAGCCTTACCCGTGCGCTTGAAAGTCAGCAGGCCGAGCAACTTCGATTGGAATTGCCGCAGTTGGCATTGAGCGCAGAATTGGAGGGGATTAGCACACCCTTTCCAAACGTGTTGCTCGACGAAAGCTGTTATGAGCTGCGTGATACTGTCCAGGGTATCCTGGAGAGCCCGACCGAGATCGTCGGTATCGAGCTGCCGCCGGCTCACGTCAAATTAAACCTTCTGCCGGAAAGCTGGCGCTATCGCCGCTCACAATTAGCCAGGCAAGTGGAATGGCGGAAGCGACTCATGTGGGCAGGAGGCGCTTACGGTGTGCTTCTCGTTGTCTTGCTGGTGTGTCTGACTTATATGCGTCTGGAAGTTGGACGGCTTGACCGGCGCATCGCCCACGATGCGCCGCAAACGGAGTTTGTCCGAGCCACAGAAGCGAACTGGAAGGCGCTCGCACCGGCGGTTGATTCACATTATTATCCAGTTGAGATCTTGCTGCATCTTTTCGAAAGTCTGCCTTCCGCAGACGTGCGGATTACTGCCTACAATCAATCCGCACGGCAAATCTCAGTAGATGGAGAAGCCAATACCGCGGCGCTCGCTTATCAATTCATCGATAAAATAAAGAAGAATCCAGAGCTGCGAATGTTTCAATTCGACATGGCTGCTCCCCGAATTTTGGCGAACGACCATGCGCAGTTTCGATTGGAGGGCAGACCGCGATGATGCCGGCGTGGTACGAACGGATGAATCCGCGCGAGCGCCTGCTCGCCTGGATTGTCGCCGGCGCAATGTTTGCGCTGCTCAACCTCGTGATTTTGAGCTGGCTCTTCGGCGCGTTGGGTCGCGCGCGTACTGACCTGACCGCGCGTAAAGCGGCTTATGCCGAGCAGGTCATTTACGTAAAAGAGCGGGACCTCTGGGTAAAACGGGACCAATGGATCCAGCAGCATCAACCAACGCTCAAGAATCCTGCGGAAGCCTCCGCCCTGCTCGATCAGCTGAAACAAGTGGCCAGTAAATATAACGTTTTGATTCAGAACCCCGCGATCGGCTCCGGCGAAACAACGCCCAATCATCAGACGGTTTTCGCTTCAATTGAAACTAAAAGCCCGTGGCCGCCCCTGGTGCATTTTCTCTACGACGTGCAACAACCGGATGCCTTTGTGGTATTTGAAAGCGTTAATCTGGCAATCGATAGCAGTGATCCAACCATGATGCGTGGTAAGTTTAAAATCGCGCGCTGGTTTGCGCCTGCCCAGCGAGCGAAATAATAATTATGAGATATATCTTCATGCTTATGTCGATCTTCGCCGTACCCGGCGCGATCACCGGCCGGGCGGACGACGTGCTTCCGCCGCGTTTTAATTTCAACCGCTACTCAGCGATGGTGGATCACTCGCCATTCGCAATTGCCACCGCGGTTGCGTTGCCTTCTGCAACCCCCGATTTTGCGAGGGACCTTTACGTGGCCAACGCAGCGCGTTCGCCGGAAGGCGATATGATTACCATTGCTTCGAGTTCGGACCAAAATTTCAAAAAATATCTCAGCACCAGGCAGCCGGTGGACGGCTATAGCATCGCCAGCATAGAATGGTCAGATCGCGTGGGTGCGACGAAAGTGACAATTAGCAAGGACGGAAAATTTGCGAGCATCACTTTCAACGAGGCGTTGCTGTCGCAGCCTGCACCGAATGCGCCGCCCGTTCCGGCCCCGCCTACCGCAGCCGTACCGGCTGTACCCTTCGTACCTTCTCCCTTAGTGGCGCCTTCAGTTCCACGGAAGGCGCCTCGACCTCATGTGCGTGGGACGATTCAGCGAAATCCAATGGCTGTGCCCGTACCCACGCCAAATCCCGAGCCGCCACAGGTGGAACAGTAGAATCTGATCAGCCGCGACGGGCTTCAACCGCCGCCCCAATCGTCATCTGTTGTGTCTGGTTTCCGATCGGGGCCTGCCGAAAACAGGTCGTAACCGTTTGGATTTTTGAGACCTGGATTACGGTAAATGTAATCATTCTGCCAGGGATCTTTTGGCATCTCCTTATACAATTGATACCAACGCGTCGGCCTCGGATCGGTATCTGGCTGGGCAACGAGCGCCTGCAAGCCTTGTTCGGTCGTTGGATAAAAACCGTTCATGCTCTCGTAGAGTTTAAGCTGCGTGTTGATCCCTTGGATGTCAGCTTCAACTCGAACATGCCGCGAATATTCCACGTTGCCCGCAAGTTTGTAAATCGCGGTGCCAAGCAAGAGCGCAATGATCGTTACCACGAGCATGATCTCAAGAAGCGTGAAGCCCTGTTGATTATTTTTCATTATTATCTCGAGCCGCAGGAACCTCCTACGTCGTCGCACGTACATTAGCTGTGCATCGAGAATTTTCTAGTGGCCAGTTTGCAGCAAATAATCCGATTTATCCCAAAGATATTTTAATTGGATTTGCGTGGCACGGATCGCGGAAGGCCCGGTGTCGGTCCTATTAACGATAACGAGATTATTCGTCCCGACTTTCAGGTTCGTGGTCGGCACAATTTTTTGCGCACGCAACCAGCCGGTATATTGGAAATGCATTTGCCTTGCGAGCGATTGCATTTCGCCGCGGTAACCCGGATCGGCCAGTTCCGGCAATGCTAAAGAAACCGGCCCGATGTTCTGGCCATTAAGATAAATCTCCGGCGCAGCATCAATCTGCGGATTCGCGATTTCGAAAGTGAGCAGCGCCGCAAGAGGCTGGGTCTCAATGCCAAACTGAAAAGCGGCGCTTTCTTGAACGTTGGCGCTAATCCGGATTGGCTCTGCGGCAAGTGTTGCCGTGACCGTTCCGAAGTGCTCTTCGTCCTCAGTGGGCGAATGCAGCGGCGGCATCGAGGAAAAGGGTTCGGGGATCACGTCACGATGGTCAGCGTTCAGCGGATGAACCACATTGCTGCTCGTCATCCAATCGAGATAGGCTGTTCGAACTGTTTTACCATCTCCCGCAACCTCGACATCGATGGACGAAGCACCCGTCATCGGAATCATCACCGAATCCGAGCTTGGCACGTTAATTCCGGAGCCAAGTGCGCCTGAGCGCAACACATGGGTGCCGGATTCATCCCACGCGATCAACTCCGGCTGCTGACCTGGCTTGTCATCGAAGAACAGGCGGAAAAAGAGAACCTGATAATTTGTGCTAGGCGGCGTCACCCGGATACGAAAGACGCTCTTTGAACCGCCTGTCGATTGTGCGGGCAACAATGTGACTGCCTCCACCCAGCCCGGTGCGTTTTGCGTTCTCGAATTTGGAGACGTGTTTTGACGCAAATCCAGCCATGCGCTTTCCAGCGTTGCCTGTCCGGACTTCGCATCGCTCGAGGGTGGCAAAGCGTCGCTGAAAGCTTCCTGCGCCCAAACACGAGAAGTCACGCCAAATGACAACGCGAAAACGACGAAGCGAAGAAACATCTGGTCGGCGAGATTATTTTAATGCGGCCGGAATTGCAAGCTATGTGTCATTTCAAATACCGCCGAAAGAATGCTGTAAACGACAAACCCAACCAGGACCGCGATCACCACGATAATGACCGGCGGAATCAATTGCGAGATCACTGCAACCGTACGGTCAAGTTCGCGTTCATAGACATCTGCGATTGTTTGCATCGTCTCAGCGATATGTCCCGTCTGTTCTCCTACCGCCATCATGTCGGTAAGCAAATCTGGGAATAATCTTTGTTCCTGCAATGCGACGGATAATGTCGCTCCATCGATTACGGCTCGACGGACCTCACCTAGCTTCAGTTCGAGAAATCGGTTGCCGGCAATTTCCGTTACGAGATCGAGCGCGCGAAGCAGGGGAA
>CATPAV010000112.1 GCA_955652245.1 uncultured Candidatus Udaeobacter sp.
CCGTGATTTAATTCGCAAAGGCCTAGTGAAGAGCGCGCACGATTGCTCCGAAGGCGGGCTCGCCGTTGCGCTTACCGAGTGCTGCTTTAATCCGGACGGTTTGTCAGGCGCAGATGTCGATCTTGATTTTAGCAACGGCCATGCCGACGCGTTCAACAGGGGCGCGGCTACAGCAGAAATTCTCTTTAACGAATCGCAATCGCGCATCGTTATTTCCGTCGCCACAGATGATGCCGAAAAGACGATGTCGATCTTGCGAGAACGCGGCGTTCCCTGTCAGCTATTGGGCAAAGCCGGCGGGGACGAGTTCCGCATCCGCGCAAACGAGAAAACTTTCCGCTGGCCGATTGTCGATCTTTACGACGATTGGTGGAACGCAATTCGACGGGCGGTGGAGAGCGATTCCACCGAACGCATACCAAGTTTGTGACTTTAAAAACGCGTAATTGAACACCGCGTCATTTGGTGGATTGTTTGGTGTGGTCTCTCCAGACAAGACCGACATGGTCGAGCCGGGCGAAGCTGACGCTTACCCGCAGCATGAGTGCGGGCTCTTCGGCGTGTTCGGGCATCCAAACGCGGCAGTGCTGACCTACTACGGCCTGTTCGCGCTACAGCATCGCGGCCAGGAAAGCGCGGGGATCGTCACCAGTAACGGACCGGGCACCACTTTTCTGATACACAAAGATATGGGCCTGGTCTCGCAGGTCTTTGGCCGGGAAGAACTGGCGAAGCTCAAAGGCACTCGCGCGATCGGGCATACGCGCTATTCGACAACGGGCACGAGCACGATCAAAAACGCGCAACCTTTCGTGGTCGATTGTGTACGGGGGCAAATGGCGATCGCGCACAATGGCAATTTGATCAATGCCGATTTTTTGCGGGACGAATTGGAGCGTAAAGGATCGATCTTCCAAACGACCGCCGATAGCGAAATCATCTTGCATCTGCTTGCGCAGCCGTCCGAGAACGGCGGCAACGTGCTGGCCGCATTGCGCAGGATTCAAGGCGCATTTTCGCTTCTGATCATGAGCGAACGTGAGCTCATCGCGGTGCGTGATCCTTTTGGTTGGCGGCCGCTCGCACTCGGTAAACTCGACGGGGCTTATGTTGTCGCGTCTGAAACTTGTGCTTTTGATCTCATTCACGCGGAGTTCATCCGGGAAATTGAACCGGGCGAAGTGTTGATCATCGACGAAACTGGATTGCGGTCGGAGCGGCCATTCCCGGACGAACGGCCCGCGTTCTGTATGTTTGAGTACGTTTACTTTGCGCGCCCAGACAGTATGATCGGCGGCGTTAATGTTGGCAAGGTGCGAATGGAGATGGGGCGTCAGCTCGCGCGTAAGTTTCCTGTCGATGCGGACATTGTCGTGCCGGTCCCCGACTCCGGCAATTATGCCGCCCTTGGTTTTGCCGAGGAACTGAAGATTCCTTATGCACACGCCTTTGTCCGCAATCACTACATTGGCCGAACATTTTTGCAGCCGAGTCAGCTCATCCGCGATTTCGACGTCCGGGTGAAACTAAATTTGATCAAGGAAATGGTCGCGGGGAAACGCGTCGTGGTTGTTGACGATTCAATCGTGCGGGGCACGACGGCGCGAGCGCGTGTCGTGAATTTGCGGGAGGCGGGCGCTAAGGAAGTGCACATACGGGTGAGCTGTCCGCCACACCGTTTCGCTTGTCATTACGGCATCGATTTTCCCGATCCGGAAAAGTTGATCGCCAATCAGATGTCGATGGAAGAAATCTGCAAATATCTCGGCGTGGACAGCCTTGGTTATCTCGATGTCGAGGGAATGGTGCGGGCGACGGGAAAGCCTTTGAACAGCTTTTGCCTCGCCTGTTTCACCGGCGATTATCCCCTGCCCGTCGATCCCGCGCTCGACAAATTCATCATGGAAAAACGGGAACAACGGGCAAAAGCGCTCGCCGATCAGGAAGCGCATCCGACGTTGTTTGCGGATCTGAAGTAGCCCTGTCATTTCGAGCGGAGCGAAGCACAGTCGAGCAATCTCTTACTGTCAACAATGAGAGATGGCTCGGCTTCGCTCGACATGACAAAAAAAAGAAAGTCTTACGCGCGCGCCGGCGTAGATGTCGATCTTGGTAATCGATTAAAAAGGCACATTCAATCACTCGTTAAAAGAACGCACGGTCCGCAAGTGCTGGGGAAAATCGGCGGATTCGGCGGTTTATTTGCGCCGAACTTTTCCGGGATGCGCGAACCGGTCCTTGTCGCGAGCATCGATGGCGTCGGGACGAAATTGAAAATCGCATTTGCGATGAATAAGCACGACACCGTCGGCGCCGATCTGGTGAACCACTGCGTGAACGATATCGCCGTGCTAGGCGCACGGCCGCTTTTCTTTCTCGATTACGTTGGCTGCGAAAAACTCGAATCACGCATTTTTGATCAACTCCTTCGCGGTTTTTCTCGCGCATGCCGATTCGCCGGTTGTGCCTTGATTGGCGGCGAAACGGCGCAGATGCCCGGGATGTATCGCAGAGGCGAATACGATCTCGCGGGATCCATCGTCGGCGTCGTTGACCGCGCCAAGATCATCGATGGCAGCAACATCAAACCGGGCGATGTTGTTCTCGGCCTCGATTCAAACGGTTTGCACACAAACGGTTATTCACTTGCCGGCAAAATTCTGTTCGAGAAGATGCGGTTGAAGATTGGCTCACGTCTGCCTGGAGCGACCATCACCGTTGGCAAAGAACTTTTGCGCGTGCACAAAAATTATCAGCCGCTGCTAAAGAAAGTACCGAGCGGTCTGATCAAAGGTCTTGCCCATATCACTGGTGGTGGTTTGATTGACAATCTGCCGCGTATTTTTCCGAAAAATTGCCACGCCGTCATCGACACGAAGAGCTGGCGCGTGCCGCCCATCTTCCAAATCCTGCAACGAAGCGGAGATGTTGATCCTGCGGAGATGTATCAGGTTTTCAACA
The DNA here is from genome assembly GCA_955652245.1 of uncultured Candidatus Udaeobacter sp. Classification (GTDB taxonomy): domain Bacteria; phylum Verrucomicrobiota; class Verrucomicrobiia; order Chthoniobacterales; family UBA10450; genus Udaeobacter. Next base: position 2,962 of record CATPAV010000112.1, read on the forward strand.
TGGGCATCGGCATGGTGGCGATTGTATCGGAACGTAATGCAAAGCGGACGATGTCGATCTTACGCGCAAAACAAATCGGCCGCATTGAGCGAGGCACAGGCAAAACGCAATTGTTGTGGTAGGGACGATTGACCTCATCGCCCGGGCGGTTCAGTGAACCGCCCCTACCTCGACATGACAAGAATCGAGCCTGTTTCTAGTTTCACATCGGCGATGGAAAAGCGGCGTCTTGGAAAAACTGACATGAATGTCACGGTCCTTGGATTTGGCGGGTCCGAGATCGGTTATGAAAATGCATCGCAGAAAACTGTCGACGAACTCTTGAACAGCGCGCTGGATGCCGGCTTGAATGTGATCGACACAGCCGAATGTTACGAAGGCAGCGAAGAGTCGATCGGTCGAGCGGTTAGCCATCGGCGCGGTGAATTTTTTCTCTTCACCAAATGCGGCCATCCGCACGGAATGGAGAGCGGCGCAAATTGGTCGGCCGATTCCATTCTCCAGAGCATCGAGCGCAGTCTGCGCCGCTTGAAAACTGATCGGCTCGACATTGTGCATTTGCATAGTTGCTCGGAAGCCGTGCTGCGCAAAGGTGAAGCAATCACGGCGCTTCAGACTGCACGCGAACACGGCTACACACGGTACATTGGTTACAGCGGCGACAGTCACGCGGCCCGCTACGCGGTGGAATGCGGCGCATTCGATACCCTGCAAACTTCAATCAATATTGCCGACCAGGAAGCGATTGAATTGACGCTGCCGCTGGCGCGTGAAAAACAAATGGGCGTAATCGCAAATCGGCCCATCGCAAACGCAGCCTGGAAAACGGGACACAAACCCATCGAAGGATATCATCACACTTACTGGGAGCGCCTCCGGAAATTGAATTACGAATTTCTGCGTCATTCGAATTTGGGAAAAACGATCGGCATTGCCTTGCGTTTTACGCTCAGCGTTCCCGGCGTCCACACCGCTATCGTGGGCACAACGAAGCCGGAACGCTGGCGCGAGAATGCGAAATTGCTGGAAGCGGGCCCGCTCAGCGACGCGGAGTTTCAGCCCATCCGCCAGCGCTGGGAGGAATTCGCGCCGCGCACCTGGATCGGACAAATCTGATGAACATGCCGGCTTTTCACGGCCGTCCGGACGACGCAGAATCAATTACATCCATCGGGACTTGAACCTCCGGCGTCGATTCAAGCTTAGCCTTTTTGTCTCGCCGCATGATCCGCTCCAGACCCGCGCGGCGCGCCGCAAGATCGACAATCTCGGCTACGCGGGATTTGAGGGCACGCGCTCGCGTTGCCAGAAAAACTACGAAGAGCAAGTACGGAATGATGAACCAAAGATCGACATGAGAAATGTTGAGCTGCCGATATATCAAGAGAGCTAACGCGATGAGATTGAAGATCACGGTCGTAGTAAC
>CATPAV010000113.1 GCA_955652245.1 uncultured Candidatus Udaeobacter sp.
ACTCTTCTTTTTCTTTGGTTTCTTTGGTTTGACCATAGCGTGAAAGGCGCCTTTTACTGGGGCGCCGGAAAAACGGAGGCTTAATTAAGAACATTTGGCCCAGCGCGCAAGCGGAGATTTAGCCAAAGATGATGAATTGTCTTTTGCCGATTTTGTCGATCTTACGAACTAGCGCTCGAATAATGCCGCAAAGCAAAGCGCCAGAAAACGCGGGACAACCAGAAGATGATCGTGGAGGCGATGACAAGATGCAGCATGAGTTGGCCGGGTTGCCCCAGCGATTTGATGAGTAGCCGGGCGGGAATATTTGCGATAATCACCACCGGAATGATCCAACCAAAGACGAAACGAAACAGCCACGGGAAGATCGTGTCCGGATAGCGCGCGATGTTGAGAAAATTAAAGTATCCGTAAACCAGTCCCTGGGCGCGGACAATCCAAAAACTCACAGCGGCGAGGCCAAGCATGATGGAGTAATGAACCGCGACGCCAAATCCGAGCGCCACCAGATAAAGCAGGATCGACATCGGGTTTGGCACGATGCCGAGTTGGGCCAAGGAAACGCAGACCACCACTCCGCCGAGGGCGGCATTGATTATGCTATCGAGGCCGAATTGTTTGCTGGAAACGGCAAACTGACTGTCGATCGGCAACACGAGCAACGAATCGAGTTTTCCTGTGCGGACCAGCTCCGGGATATTCGCGATGTTGACGAAAAAAAAGCCCTGGAAGATTTGCGCGATCATTTGGTGGGTGCCGACAAGCAGTACCACTTCCCACTTCGTCCAATCGCCGATGCGATCGACTTGTCCGAAAATGATGCTGAAGAAAATAATCTGTCCACAGAACCAAAGGACCTCGACAATCATCCAGAGCAGGAAGTTTGCCTTGAAACTCATCTCGCGAATAAGCGAATTGCGCAGCATGATGGAGTAGATTTCGATGTAACGGCGCATTAGTTCTTCCTGTCATCTACTTATAAGTGCATCAACCAGCGCGCGCATGAAACGTTTTTCCCCCTGGCTCGTTATTATCGTCAGCTTGTTCGTTATCGCGTTAATTGTCCGGCAATGCCGCACAGCAGGCGCCGCAAATTATCAAACGGCAGAAGCGACGCGTGGCTCGATCACGCAAGCGGTGACGGCGACGGGCACGCTCAACCCGGTAGTAACCGTGCAGGTCGGCAGCCAGGTTTCGGGTAATATCGCCAAATTGTTCGCGGATTTTAATTCGCAGGTAAAAGCGGGACAGGTCGTAGCACAAATCGACCCGGCGATATTCCAAGCCACCGTCACTCAAGCTGAGGGTGATTTGGCGAGCGCGAAGGCCGCGCTCGAGCTTGCTAAAATCACGGCGACGCGCACGCAGGAGTTGTTCGCCCGGAAAACTTCCTCGCAAGCCGATGTCGATCAAGCGATGGCAACCCTCCACCAAGCCGAAGCCAATGTGCAGATCAAACAAGGCGCACTCGACAAGGCGAAGGCCGATCTCGACCATTGCACGATCACTTCGCCCATCGACGGAGTGGTGATTTCGCGCAGCGTCGATGTTGGCCAGACGGTTGCCGCCAGTTTGCAGGCTCCGGTTATTTTCGCTATCGCGAATGATCTGACCAAAATGCAGATCGACGCGAACGTCGCCGAAGCGGATGTCGGAGTTGTCACAATCGATCAGAATGTCGATTTCACAGTGGACGCTTTTCCCATGCAAACTTTTCACGGGAAGATCGTGCAGGTGCGCAATGCGCCAATCACTGTGCAGAATGTTGTGACTTACGACACCGTGATCGGGGTAAGTAATCCGGAATTGAAATTGAAGCCGGGAATGACAGCGAACGTATCCATCATCATCGCGCATCATGACGACGTTTTGCAGATCAAAAATGCGGCGCTCAGATATCGCCCGCCCGATGCAACGCCAGTCGAGACGAGGCAAAGCGCGCCGAGCCGCGGAGCGACGCGCAGCGGGGCAGGTGATGCTGGCGCGCGCGAACGCCGCGCCGAACGAACCGTTTATGTTTTGCCAAATTTCGCGAGCCGTCCCCAGTCGGTTCAGATTAAAACCGGGATTAGCGATGGAATTGTGACGGAAGTGGTCGAAGGCCTGAAAGAGGGCGATAGCGTCGTGACCGCAGAACTAACTTCAATCGCCGCCGCGCCGTCGCCTCCGACAAATCCGTTCGGTGGCGGCCCGCGCCGGTTTTAATGAGTTTTGTCATTTCGAGCGGAGTCGAGAAATCTTTTACTGTTTTGATTTTGATCTTTCACGAGCAAGAGCACGAGTAAGAGGAAGAGAAAGGAAATAACTGCATCGACATGAACAACGGCGAAGTCGTCAGGCTGGTCGATGTCCACAAAACGTATCGCATTGGAGAAATGGAAGTGCACGCCGTGCGCGGCGTTTCTCTTGAGATTCAAGGCGGCGAATTTGTGGCGCTGATGGGTGCAAGCGGTTCCGGGAAATCCACGCTGATGAATCTTCTCGGTTGTCTCGATCGACCGACTTCGGGTCGTTAC
>CATPAV010000114.1 GCA_955652245.1 uncultured Candidatus Udaeobacter sp.
CCGCGTTGCCCTTGATCGGCCCCGCGACCGCAGCGACGCAGAGTTTCTTCGCCTCCGGGGCGACATTCTGGAATTTCTGCACTTCGCCGGGAGCGAACTGACGGAGCAAAAGGGCTAAAGCGCGAGCGCGTCTCGGTCGCAGATTCTTTTGGCCGCACGAGATTTCGGCGTGCTCGCGTGCAAGACAACTCTCTTTCCGAAAGCGATCTGGTGGCGAATGGAGTCGCTGAGTTGGTCAATCTCACCGCTATTTGGAAAAGCGTGACCGCATCTTCCGCGTCATGGGCATGAACCTCCGCGTTGGCGAAGCCGCAGCGGCGTAACGAGATCGCTGAGAGCCGGCAGTCGGATTCGAACCGACGACCTGCTGATTACAAATCAGCTGCTCTACCAACTGAGCTATGCCGGCATTTACGAGGGGAAACCTCTTCTTACCACCTCGCTCTTATCATCATTGTACACGCCATTTGTACACACAATCCCAAATGGCGTGTACAATGTGGAGCATCGTGGTTGCCCCGCAAGCGTTGCAGTTTACATCAGCACGCACGGTGATGCAGGATTGCCGAGCAGTAGTCAGGCGCTCCAGGTTCACGTTGCTCTCGTCATCGAGCACCGCGTACGAGAGCAATTGCGAATATGGCGATTCGCAGCGCCATGTCAGACAGAGAAGAACCTTTTTGGGAAAGCACAACCGTTCAGAACTTGGTTCGCTACCGACCATCGGGCACGTACTACGGGCGGTTCAGGGCAGGCGGGAAAGTAATTCGTCAAAGCCTCGACACGACTGTCTTTTCTGTCGCCAAACAGCGCTTGCCAGACAAAATCCGCGAATATCGTTCGCGCTACGAGAGGGTGAAGGCATTTGCGCGCGGCAGAATGACCGTCGCAGATGTCGTCGAGGCTTACCTCCGCAAGGTTCGAGCGAGCGTTTCACTTAAGCCGCGCTCGAAGGACTACCGCCAAATGATGGTAGATTTTATCGGGCGCTCCTGGCCATCGTTGCTGGGAACAGACGTGCGCAGAGTGACCGAGCGCGATTGCGACGATTGGCTCGTCCGATATCAGCAGCACTACTCGCCGAGCGTGGTCAACAACAGCATCGGCACTTTGCGTGCGGTCTTCGACGAAGCAATTCGCGCTGGCGCCCGATTTAACAATCCTGCTGCCGCGCTTTCTCGAATGAAGGTACGGCAGAAACGACTGGAGCTTCCGTCTCGCGAAGAGTTTCTTAGATTCGTTGAGGAAATTCGCGCTGCAGGCGCGAGGCAGTCGAAGGACTGTGCGAATCTTGTCCGGTTTCTAGCCTACAGCGGCTTGCGAATCGGTGAAGCGAAATTCGTGACTTGGGCAGACGCGAATTTTGATCGCCATCAGCTTCACGTCCGTGGCGATCCCGTAACAGCGACAAAGAACGGTGAAACGCGTTATGTGCCGATGATTCCGGAGCTTGAACAAATGTTAGTTGAAATGCGTGCGGAGCGGCCGAACGAACCTGCGACTGCAACCGTGATGCACGTTTTCGAATGTCCTAACAGCATGACGCATGCGGCCGCGAAGATCGGGATGAAGCGAATCACACATCACGACCTGCGCCATCTCTTCGCGACGATTTGCATTGAGAGCGGCGTTGATATTCCGACTGTCTCGCGCTGGCTCGGCCATAAGGACGGCGGTGCGCTTTGCATGAAAACTTACGGACATTTGCGCCAAGATCACAGCCTCGCCCAAGCTCAGCGGGTCAGCTTTGGTCTTTCAGCTTAGCAGCTCAGTTTTTTAGAAGGCGCAGCAGCTCCGAGCGAGGAACGAGAAGCTTTCCGCGCAGCGCACGACAAGCGCGCAGCTTCCCACGCTGTATGAGGCGGTACACGCTGAAATAATTGACCCCGAGAAGGGCTGCTGCTTCATGAATGGAATAGGAAAGTCGCTCTTGTTCGCGCTCGGCAGGTTGTGTTTGCGGCAGAGGGTTAAGTGTTTCCATGAGTTCCATCGACCAGAATACCGGACGCCGATCCGACTCCGCTCTCATTGCGGAGCAAGTTGCTTCCTCGCGAACTCTCCGCTCGCACAACTGGTCGGCGAGCAAATATGTCCTTGAAAACATATGTATTATGGCGCATAATCTGCTCGTGAGTTGGACCGTTGAGCTGGCCGACGAATTTGAGCCGGAATATGAGAACCTGCCGAATGAAGCGCTTCGGGCCGCAGTTAAAACGACCCACACGCAGACACGATGAATGGCTCCCGGCACGCTAACATGAAGGAACTGCGCTTCCACGCGGCGAATGGGATCTGGCGCGTTGCCTTTGCGTTCGATCCACGCCGCAAGGCGGTTTTGCTCGTGGCAGCAGACAAAACGGGTCAGAGCGAAAAGAGATTTTATCGTGGGTTAATCAAGAAGGCGGATGAGCGTTACCACGCTCATCTATCCCGATTAGCAAAAAAAGAGAGGAAGTGATTATGCCAAAAAACGTAAATGAGATCATCAGGCGCTTAAGCCCCGCGCGGCGCAAGAG
>CATPAV010000115.1 GCA_955652245.1 uncultured Candidatus Udaeobacter sp.
AGAGACAACGACCGCGCCGTCCGCGAGTCTGGCGATTTTGCCGGTTTCGATGGAGATGTAAGTGGCCCCAATTTGGGCCGTGACCTTTTGTTGCATTTTACTTTCCTGGATGTGCGAGTTCCAGGCCGGTCACCCTGACTGTAGGTTTTAACCCCGCGACTACGGGACTAAAACCTAAAATCCGAGGTGTTACTGCGGCCTGGACTGCTGATTATGTTATTTTTCTAATTTCCCTTCGGCTTTGAGCGGGCAAACAGTTGGATGCGAGCTTCCTAGGATCCGTCGGTTACTTACGCAGGTTCAACTTATCGATCAGCTTTTTGTAGCGATCGGCTTGCGACCTGTTTAAATAATCGAGCAAACTCCGGCGTTGCGCGACCATCTTGAGGAGGCCGCGGCGCGAGGAATGATCTTTGGCGTTGCTCTTCAGGTGTTCGGTCAAATGCTCGATCCGTCGCGTGAGAAGTGCGACCTGCACATCTGCGCTGCCGGTATCTTTATCATGCAACTGGATCTCCTTGAGATTCAACGTTTCCGTGCTCTCTGCCATAAGCGAAGTGCCTAGTTTAAGCGAAGAGTCGCATTTCGCAACTCGGTGGCGGGCGCCCCCATTCGACCCGTTCGACTTCGCTTAGGGGCAAGACTTTCGCTCACGGAGGCTCGGTCGCGCCCCTGCCATTAGCTCCCCCGGTTTTCGCGTCTTCCATTGTACCAAAAATCGAGCTTATCTCGCGAGCGGGCGGCGCGCGGGCCACGGATGATAATCGACAAAGAGCGGCCGAGAACATGCCGGGCTGAATACATGCGCAATTTCCGCCCTGAAGTCAGAATCGGTTCGCGTAACACTTTGAAGCGGCCCAGCTTTCGCAGTGCAAGACTGAAACAGACTTCTTCGCCGATAAAATATTGCTCATCGAACCCGACGATAATATCGAAATTGCGGCGGGTTGTGAAAAGAAACGCCCCAGCACCGAGCTTGAGCGCGAAATAAACAGTGCAAAACGCGCGCACAAAGATACGTCCCCACATCGGAATGGCGCCATCCGTTATCACGCGCGCGCTGCCACCGGCGTAACCGTCCTTGAGAGCAGCGATTGCCTCGTAAATATGTTTTGGGTTAATGCGCGTATCGGCATCGACGAAAAACAAGTAGTCGCCGCGGGCGGCGCGCGCGCCGACGTTGCGGGCGGCTGCGATCTGCCGCCGATTGATCGAGATTACTTGGGCGCCAGCCCGCCTGGCGATTTCCGGCGTTGCGTCAGTGGATGCATCATCGACCACAATAATTTCATACGGCTGAGTGGCCGCCGAGGCCGCAGCATGAATCGCTGCGATAGTCGATGGGATCTCGATCTCTTCGTTATAAGCGGGAATGATGAACGAGATCATTTCTTGTTGGGCTTGGGATCTACTGGCGTTGGCAATCGCGCGTTGACGCTCGAAATTGCAGATTACAAAATCAAATTCAGATCACCGAACTCGTGCCAGAGATATTTTCTCGCGATCGCCTCTTCGTACGCGGCGCGAATCTTTTCTGGCGATAGAAACGCGCTCAGCAAATCAAGATGGCTCGCTTCCGGCTCGTGCAAACCGGTGAGCAACCCATCGACCGCTTTCAAACGGTGTTGGCTATCGATCTTTAATCGCGTGTAGCCTTGCTTTTCATTTACACGGCCATCCGAATCGGCAACTGATTCCAGCGCGCGCACGACCGTTGTGCCGACGGCAATGACGCGTCCGCAGTTTTTGCGCGCATGACTAATTTTTTCCGCGGTTGTTGCGCTCACGAAATATTCTTCTTCCGACGCAGGATGAATGCGATCCAGTTCGTCATCCATGTAAGTGGAAAGCCCGGTGTGCAGGACGATGTAAGCGGTGTCGATACCGCGACGCTTGAGATCGAGCAGCAACTTCCAGCTAAATGCACGACCAGCTGACGGCATCTCGGCTGAGCCCGGCTCAGTCGCATAGACCGTTTGATAATAATCGAGGTCCCACGGTGCGGAGACATACTCATAACGAATCGGTTTTCCGAGCCGATAGATAAGATCGACAAGTTCGGTACCGGAAATCGAGAAGCGCAATTTCCAAAGGCGCGGGATGTGGCAATCGCGCTCCAGCACCGTCGCATTAAGCGATTCGGTGAAATCGATTTTCATACCCGTGCGCAATCCGCAGCCGAACGGGTCGCCTTGTTCGCAAAGCAGAAGCGCGAGCCAGGAATCGTCCGGCAACCGCTCGGCTAAACGCACTTCCATGCACGGACCGTGGGTCGCACCGCATTCGCAACCGCGCAGCGAGGCCGGCAAAGTGCGACTCGAATTGAAAACGAGCAGATCATTTTTGTGGAGGTATTCGGCGATCTTGTCAAAACGCGTGTGCTCGATGTGGCCTGTCGCCCGATCGATCATCAGCAAGCGAACTTGATCGCGACGAAGGCCACGCCGTTCCGGCGGCTCCTTCGCGCTCAACTCCGGCGGCAAGACAAAGCTAAAGGACGCGCTCACTTCGACGCTTGCGCTTTCCAATCTTCCTGCGCTTGGAAACGTTTTCCGGTTACGCCCTTCGATTCATCAGACGCTAGAAAGATGAAAACGTCGGTTACGGCCCCTGGGCTCGCCCACTCGCCTGGATCTTCCTCGGGTTCGGCCGCGCGATGCATCGCGGTGTTCATGTTCCCAGGATCAACCCAGTTGACGCGCACGCCGCTGTCTTCCAACTCTGAAGCCCATGTTTGCGACATCCCTTCAAGTCCGAATTTGGAAATGCCGTAGGCTCCCCAGCCGGCATAACCAACCTGGCCCGCGTCGCTGGTTACGTTGATAATTGAGCCACCGCATTCAATCATCGCTGGCAGCGCGTTTTTAATCAGCAAAAACGGCCCGATCAAATTCGTGTCGAGCACTCCGCGGAAATCTTCGACCGGATAATCGAGAAGATCCGGCATGGGCGACGGCCCGATTGTGGAAGCGTTGTTTACGAGGACGTCAAGGCGACCCTTGAATTGCGCGAGCGTTGTCGCAACGATCCGCTCGATGTCACGCGGCTTGCTCACGTCTGCTTCAATAGCGACGATGTCGATCCTGGGTGCGATCTGACGGATTTCCTCCCGCACTTTGTTTAGCTCATCGACATGTCGTGCCACGATCGACAAGCCGGCCGCGCCTTCGCGCGCGAATCTCAGGGCCATCTCGCGCCCGAGTCCCTGCGATGCGCCTGTAATGAGAATGTTTTTGCCCGCGAGTTTGCTCATGGATGCAATCTAGCGTGAGGAATTACTCGCACAAAGAACACAACGGACACGAAAGACACCAAATCACTTCTTCCTTTGTTTCCTTAGTGACCGTGGTGCGATCTCTTATTTCTCCGGGAACTTGATTCCGGCTTTCTGAACTTCGCGATATGGCAAGAGCCAGATCAACGATTCATCGTGAAGATCGACAACCTGAATGCGGTTGCCCCACGGATCGCGGAAGTCGCAGCGGAACGGCGGTTCGAGTTTTAATTTGTATTTATCGGTGAGTTTCTTGCGCACTTCGGCGAGCTGCTGTTCGTCGCGTACCATGATTCCGAAATGGCGCATGTTCGCGGGCTGGAGTTTTCCCACCTCGAAAATCGCGAGGAATTGGTGCTCGCCAAGCTTGAAAAAGGCATCGCCTTCGCCGCGGTCGAGCTGTTCCAGATTGAAAACATCCTTGTAAAACGCGACGGCCTTCTTGATGTCGTCCACTTCGATGGCGACGTGATTGCATCCGTAAACTTGCACGCTCATGCCTGCAGTTTAACCGAAGAGCACTTCTCGAGCGCGATACTTTTTAGGCGGCACGAGATTTCACACTCGGCACTCCGGAAACTTTTCGCGAGCAGATGGCCGGTCTGCTGTCCGATTTCTGTGAAAGCAGCGCGTGTGTCGAACGGCCACAGGCCGGCGGCTAAAGGGACACCGCGCTAAATAGTTACAGCGATTGGATTCTACTTTTTTCTGTGGCCGACCAGTTCGCCCCGGAATGTGCGTCGATCGACGCGGGTGAGGCGTTTTTCCATCTCCGGTGTGAGCAACGGTATGTGCGGGATTTCGCAAAGATGTTCGGCGATGAACCAGATTGGTTTTTCTGTTGTCATCCAATTGAGCCGATCGAAGCGGGCAAGATTTACCGGACGTGAATACCGCCGCAGGGTGCGCTCGCCGCGCAAATTGAAATAGACGTTGAAATAGCTCATGGTCAGTTCTCGCAGGCTGCGATAAACCGGCTCGCGATAACGGCATCCAGTGAAATTCGATTTCGCCACCGCGCCCCAGTGTTCGCGAACCTTGAAAATGGCGACAACATGATCGGTGTCCTGCTCGGCTTCCAAATCGAAGATCAGCGGTGGAAAGCCAAGCACTCGGAGCGCAGCCGCGGCAAAAATTCCGCCCTCGAGGCACGACGCCGTGCGATCGTGCAGAACTTCTCTCGGTGATCGCGCCGTGTAACTCAAATTGTAAGGCAATTCGTCGAGAAACCGCTGGACGCCCGCTGGTGTTTTGAGTCTGCGCAATGTGCGCAACTCCGAGCGCGTAAAACCGCAACTCGGCAATGAAGATGTCGATCTTGCAGCTGTTCGGTCCAGAGCGCCAAATCTCATCATGCAACATCCAAACAAACTTCAATCATACAAATCCCAACGACTCGGTCCACGAGCGATCTCGGGAAAATTGGAGCCTGGAATTTCCCTCGAGTTTGGAACTTGAGATTTGGGATATTGGCAACGACCGGCTCGCCCGGGCTTACAGTCCCACCGGGTGTCTTGCTTCGAACCCACGTGGCATCCGATCGGCTATTTGCCAGCGAGGCGCCCATCGATAAGTCGAGTTATCCCAAGGCGTGGTATCGAGGCGCAGCCCGGCAATGACCGCGAACGTGTGGCCTTCGCGCGCATAGATGGTTATCCATTTGCCCCGCCCGCGTTCACCGTAACGGCGAAACTCGGTTGAGCTCATCGGCGACCTGATCAAACCTGCGGCACCGAGCGCATAGGAGACGGTACCGGAACAATCATACC
>CATPAV010000116.1 GCA_955652245.1 uncultured Candidatus Udaeobacter sp.
CGTCGATGTACGGATAAATCGGGGCGCTAAATTCAATTCGGCCAGCAAGCACTGCAGCAAATTCGTCGATGTTTCCGCCGCCGGGTCGAGTTCGATTTCATCGAGCTCAGAAATATGTCCGCGATGCGCAACAATAACGCTGTAAACAGGACCAGCAGATGAAATGGAGACATTATCGACGATTCGATAGATCGGGTTACGCAGAAATTCGAAGCTGGAGACGAGTGCTACATCGACCTCACCGCCTGCAAGCCGCTTGCAGAGCGCCGATGGATGATCGAAACCCACCTGACCCGACCACCCATGAATGAGCGGGCGGGCATTGAGATATTTGACGCAGCCGATGCGAAGGGATTTCAAAGTGGATAAATTTGTAGGGCGTTTCTGTGAACCCCGAAAGCATTCGGGGCTGACACAGAAACCCTACAATTCGTGCCCCACCATTTAGGCGCAGGCAAGCTCCGTTGGAGCTGGCGCCGTATGTCTCGCGGTCGCTGGACGCGGAGATATATGCCGATAAAAGCTGTCGCGCTGAACCGGTTCACGCCCGGCTTCCCGGATTGCATGTTCGAGGGCCGCGACGGTTTGCTGTTGCGGAGTCGTCGCACCCGCCATGTGGAAAATTTTTTCCTCGATGATGGTGCCGTGCAAATCGTCTACGCCGTAACTGAGCGAGACCTGAGCGAGCGGCAATCCCATGCTCACCCAATAAGCGGTAAGATGCTCGATGTTGTCCAGGTAAATGCGGGCAACCGCCAGATTGCGAAGCTGCTCAAACGCGGAAGCTGCTTTTATGTGCGCAAGCACGGTGGTTTGCGGTTCGAAAGCAAAGGGAACGAACCCGGTAAACCCGCCGGTTTCATCCTGCAATTCGCGGAGTTGACGCAAATGATTGACCCGCTGGGCCAGCGTTTCAATGTGTCCGTAGAGCATGGTGCACGTGCTGCGGCCGCCCATTCGATGCCACGTCCGATGGATATCGAGCCATTCCTCGGCAGTTTCTTTCCCGCGACAAATTTGGTCCCGCACAATGGGATCGAAAATTTCCGCGCCGCCCCCCGTGATTGAGCCGAGGCCGGTATCGCGCAAAAGCTTGAGCGTATCCGGGATTGGCATGTGAAAGATTCGCCGCGCGAGGTGACGCACTTCGATGGCGGTGAATGCCTTGATGTGGAGATCGGGATCGAGCGCGCGCAGGCCGCGCAGGAGGTTCAAATACCAATCCTTCTTCAGCGTTGGATGCAAACCACCGACCATGTGTACTTCGGTTATTCCAAGAGGGAGCGCGTCCGCGACTGCTCTGATGATCTCGTCACTCGCATATTCAAAGGCATGGGCGTCGCGTTTCTTGGCGGCAAAGGCGCAGAACTGGCAGGAGAGTACACAGATGTTCGAATAATTGATGTACCGGTTGTGGATATAGCTGGCGTAGTTTCCATTTTTTCGCTCCCGCACGACATTGGCAATGATCCCAAGCGCGTTAAGATCATTCGAGCGATACAGCTTGAGAGCCTCGGCCTCTGAAATTCGCTGATTCGCCTCCACTTTTTCGGCGATCGGCCCGAGTTCTTTTGGAATAAGCAGGTAATTCATCCCGTGCCAGGGTCAAAGCCTGGCGCGACCAAGCATGCACAGAGCGCTTCCCCCTTGCAACAAAAACCATGGCGACGAATGTAAAAGGGCAGATTTTTGTCGGTTGCCAGATTCTTAGCAAATTCCCCCCGATGCAAACGTCTAAGTGATCGATGTCTGGCAACGATCCAGGAAATCCAGGGAGATCGGATGAGGACGCTGAGGACGTGCGGCTCATGAAGTTGGTGAGCCATGGCGATACCAGCGCGTTTGAGACACTTGTAGAACGGCACCAAAGCCTCGTGGGCGGCACGGTGGCGCACATGCTCGGCAGCAACTCGGATGTTGAAGACATCGCGCAGCAAGTCTTTATCCGCGTCTGGAAAAGCGCCCGACGATATGTTCCGCGTGCGAAATTCACGACCTGGCTGCTGAAGATTACACGCAATCTCGTGTTCAATGAATTGCGCCGTTCCAAGCGTCACGCGCATGTGCCGCTCCAAACCAATCCCGGCGCGGAGGAATTTCCGGTCAAGGATGAAGTTAACCCGGCTCCAGACGCATCACTTCTGGAAACTGAACTCCAGCAAGCGATCGACGACGCGATCGCCCAACTCCCGGAGAGCCAGCGCATGGCCCTGATTCTGCGACGCTATGAGCAGCTTAGCTACGAGGAAATCTCTGAAGTCCTTGATCTCTCCGTGCCCGCGGTCAAAAGCGTTCTCTTTCGCGCGCGAACGGAGCTGCGCTCGCGCTTAAGCAGATATCTCGGGTAGACGCGATTTCACGATTGACGATCTCGTCCTCAGCCTCGCTCGTCCGGGTCAATCACTCGTCCGCGGACGCGCCGAATTTGCGTGTGATGGGTGAGCACGTGGACGCGCCCGTCGCTCCCGCGAAAGAACGCGCTCAATATCCAACTAACGATGCTGATAACAATCGCGCCCCAGAACGCGCTGGCAAAAGTATCAACGTGAAAACCAATTACGATGCTCGGCACAATGAGCAGCATCAGGCCATTCACGACGAGAATGAATAAGCCCAACGTCAGCAGAATTAATGGCGCGCTGAGGATTAACAGAATTGGGCGAAGAAACGCATTGAGAATCCCAAGCAAAAGCGCGGCGCCGATCAGGGAGGCGACGCTATCGTAACGGATTCCGTGGATGATCGATGAGGCGGCCATGACCGCAACCGTCGTAATGGCCCAGCGGAAAACGAAGTGTCTCATGCGAAGAAGTTACTGCGATTTTCCGTCGTACCAAATGCGGCCGAGAAACAGCTTGCGAATCGTCTGATGCGCAGTAAACGAATTGAAATCATCAACACCACTCAATCTGTGTCGAAAAAGAACAAAATTGTCCAAGCCGAAATTGGAGGAGGACCGCCGGAGGCCGGCGTATCGACCTCCCAAATGAAAATCAAAAAAACGCCGGCGCCGGCCCGGACATCGACAATTCGAAAAAGCGCCGAAGCCGCTCGCAAGAAGACTGCGACTGCGCGAAAACCAAACGTCTCTATGCCTCCTAAAGCAGGCCAAACGGCGGAGCCGTCGGACGAAGAAATTCGCATGCGCGCCTACTTTATTTCGGAACGGCGGCGCCGATTCGCCCTGCCAGGCGACGCCGATTCGGATTGGCTCGAAGCCAAGCGACAGCTCCTCTCCGAATTTGGCCCGCGATGATCTAGAGGCGGCCGTGTCGCCTTCAAATTCTGCTCAACCGTTTGAACTAATGAATAACGCGACTCCGAAAGCCTTCGCGAGCCCCGATCATTTCGCACTTGTTGATCTTAGAGAAGCTTTGCGGGAACGCCTCGCCATCATTTGTGATGAAAAAAGCCGCCGCGATGAAGAAGCGCATATCGCACGGCTTCGCGTGATCTCGGAAAAAATCGACACGTTGCAATTGGCACTGCCACGCCCCGTCGATCCGCGACTGGCGCACTATCTCCAGCGCCGCAGCTACGACAAAGCGCTCGAATTTCTCGAAGGTAGGGGCAATTGACGCCGCCGGGTAGCCTGCTTGCTCGCGAATGCTTTCGGGGTTAGCTACATCGCGTGGCTAGGTGGATGCACTTTAACGCCAAACAGCGTCGACGGAGTTGAAAAGAGCGTGGACTATTATTGCTGGCAGAAGGCTGCCGCTGCGTCGTCTCAATTCGCCCGCGACGAGCCCAAGTATGATCGCGCCAAGCGCCACAACTGCGCCCGCCTCCAAATGGATGACGCCGAACAGAACGGCCGTGAACACAGTGGCAGCCGAGAGCGAGCCACCGAACAAAGGGAAAGTAACCATCCGCCGCCGCTCCAGCATGGATTGGATTAAACCGCGAAAAATAATCTCTTCCTGGATGGAAGCACCGATAAGGAAATAGAGCCCGATCATCCAAGGCGCAAAGCCCGAGACATCAAACGGGGATCTGGACGGGAATAAATGACTCAGAGAAGTTACCGCGAGTCCGAGGATAAGCCCGAAGACGATCGCGATCGCCACGTATCGTGAATTTGGAATGCGGAACCCGAACTCTGCAATACCCGCCGGCGATCGCGCTAGTAAGAACACTAGGATTAACGCGACCAAAAAAGTGACCGCGATGATCAGAGGTATTGCTATCTCAATGCGCGGGCGAACAAGCGCTGTTGTCATGAATGCAGGAACATAGACGGTCACAAACAGCCCAATACCGACGCCTAGCGCTTTGAGCTTAGGGAACTTCATTGGTTCAGCCCGAGGGGCTAAATGCATCCATCTAACGAGAATGGAGCCGCAGGGATGCGAGCGACATAGATGGGCAAGCCGATAGGCCGAGTAAGCGGGAGCGCACGAGTCAATAAGACCAGCCACCGCTGGCGAGGGCCGCCGTGGCTTGCAATGGATGTGTTTTCATAAAGTGAAGCCAGGCTGTACGCCGGTCAGCGGTTGGCTGGATCGAACGGTTAGGCCTTTTCTAATTTGGCTGGCTTTTGAAGGGCTCTTCGTGATTCGGCTGTTCTAGTCACAACTGATGTGCCATCCAGCCCGCATAGATGAATGCGGGCACCAAATTCAAGACCGGCAAGAGGCAAAATAAAATCATGCTCGTCACGCTCGCAAATCGCGACATTACCACACTCGAGGGCATGAACGCTACCAATACAGCGCCAATGCCGATGACGGAATACTTTACGGCGACTCCAGCGAGCACGAAGCCACAGCCTAACCAAAAGGTCGGCACCAAGATTGTATCTGTTATGCCCAGGAAGTGGGCTATCACGGCGACCGACAGAGGGTAAATCAGCATCTCTCCGAGGACTGGGATCCGTGCCACTATGATAATCGTGAACAGCAACGCTCCAACGATTTTCAAAAAGAGGACGGTGTCATGGAACGGCAGTGTCCATGGAAGTGCCCAATTCGCATGTGTTCCAGTTCCGAGCATGAGCGGGAGAAGCGTCAAAATCGCAAAGTAGCCGCCGAGGAATTCCGCTAGCGCGATTACGAGCAACCCTTTGAATCCTCCCGCAAAATGCCCTTTGTAGGCACGATCCTTGAGCTTATCGAATCCGCTAATGCCGACGCTGATCAACACAAAATTACCGTCCTTTAGCCGCATGAGCTGGAAAGAACCTCCATCTTGCGAATGGGGCGCCTCTGTCCACATGCCCGTATTGCTAATACGGAACTCGTCCGAGCTTGTGTATGCGAGCGCTCGTGCGGAGCGGAATAGCACTAGAAGAAATGGGCTCGCAACCAGGATGCCTGTCGCGAGTACAACAAGCGCGATGTTCTTCGAGAAATTTCGTCATCTCTAGTCCCTCGAAATTAACAAGCTGGGCGAAATACATAA
>CATPAV010000117.1 GCA_955652245.1 uncultured Candidatus Udaeobacter sp.
GACAGTCACCATTCTTCTTTTGACCGGCTTCGCGTTCGCAGCATGGCTGGGCAGTTTTTATATTTTCGATCAGCCGGAGCGCCCGGAGAGCTATCGCATCTTACAAAAGCTGCACAAAATCGATCCGCCGAAGCGTTTCGAATTGACCGCCGCACCGGCTGGCGAATTCCTGAACGCGAAACAACTCTACGATCGCTACGTCGGGATGGGCGCCGCCGAGTTGGCCAAGACAAACGCAGAATTGACGCGCAACTATATTCGAAATTATCAGCAAGTGCGCGGTCTGGTGCCTTACATCGTTGGCAGATATACGATTGTAGAAGCGCGGGAACTTGGGCCTGGCGATGTCTTTACATCCGGGATGGTCGCCCTGACGAACGCCGTCGATAGCGGCGAATTACTCATGGAGCATCTCTATCCGGCCACCCCTGAAGTCTTGCCGCTGATGAAGCAGACGCTTTACGTTGGTTTGGAGATCAAACTTGAACGCACACACGATCTCTCTGCCGTGATTCATGCCGAGCGATCGGCGGACGGTCGTATAATGATTACTGCCGTCCCATTGCTTTACGGGAGCTATACCGTCACACGCGGCTTGGGGACATTCCGCCTCGAGCCGCCGCTTACTCTCAACCTCACCGCAGGGTGGCCATTATTTAAGGAGCAGGCGCGGATCAAAGCCGAACAACGTTATGCCGATTATCGGCAAAAAACGGGAGCCCCCCAAGTCCCAATCACTGTAGGGCCTACCGCTAAACCTCCACCTGCGCAGAATGAGCTGGTGCGGGTCGAGCAAGCCAAGCCAGTTGAGGCCCCAGCGGTAACGCCGACTCCGGCGAAGAGTGAAAAACTTGCCAGGGCAACGCCGTTGCCAAAAGGCAGAAAATTGGCGAAGAAACAAAAGCTCGAATCTCCGGCCCCGACATCGACTCCTGCTCAGCCGGTCGTCGCTCAAAAATCGGCCGCGCCAACTTCGACGCCGTTCGCTGTTGCATCAGTGCCGACGCCGCCGAAACCTTCCGTTCCCATTGCGGTGCCGACGATTGCTGCTGCACCCAGCGTCACCATTGCTCAAGCTTCGCCCGCCGCAACTGCCACACCAGTTCCAGTGTTGCCCGCGCAACCTGTTCCAGCTGATGCGTCCGGAGTAGCCCTCGCTTCAAACGCGGGGGGAGGCAGTTGGAAAACTTTTTCGCCGGGGAAAATGCCGCTCGGACGGCTCATCGGCGCAAGTGATCTGCGAGACGTCGCCGAGCACGGACTTGCCGGCGAACGCGTTTATTTGAAAGGACAATTCATCGTGAATTTTTCGGATGCTAATCGCGCCGTGCTGCGCCCGCGCACCAAGTTAACGGATAAGGTGCTGCACTTTGGCGCGGCTTCATCCACGCGCATCATTGTAGAATTTCCGTCCGGCTACACTCCGCCGCAGCAGGGCGCGGTTGTGAGTCGAGATGAGATGCGGCCCTACGAAATAACCGAGGTACGCAAACAGGAAGACGGACAGCTCAACGTCTTCGTGCGGGAAATTATGCAGTCGAATTAGTCGGTGCGCGATCGCAGAACCAGTTTTCCGTCGCGGATTTCGATCGTCCCGATGTCGTAACTGTTCCGGTACTCGGCGATGTAATCTCGTAATCGTCTGGAACGATATCTCCAGTTCAAAAGATCCCTTGGCACGGGCTTACTGTTCACGACAATCCGATTTAATTGCGGATGCTCCAGAGATTGCGCGCCATTTAATTGGATCATGATATCACCGTTAAAATAACCGGATCGGCCCAAGAATTCTCCAAGCCAAACACTCGTCTGGAGACGCAACCGATTCTCCTCTATCGACACAAAAGCTTTCCAGCGCCCATCTCGATTCGCCGCAATCAAACTGTTGATATCGTCTGTCGTTAGCTCAATTAGAGCTGGTTGGCCTGCTCGAATTTTCTCTTCGAAATCTCTCCAGCGCTCTTGCACGCGTTGAATCTGCTCCTCCGAAGCCGCGAATTCAGGGACCGGCGCCCGCGTTTCCGCAAGCGAATGCGTCTTCGCCAGCCAGTAACTAACGTGCACTATTGCCGAGTGCCGCTGAAAACCCCAATACAGACCGGCGACACAAGCGATAGCCAGGACAAGCCCAAAAACCACGAGAATGAGGCAGCCTCTGGCGAAACAGCCTAGCCCTTTTCTCGGCGGCGGCGCTTCAACCCACCCGTTCATGTGCTCCGGTGCAATTCTGTGCCGATCTTCGATTGTGCATCAAGCAGTCTCTCATAGAGCGCGCGCAATCCTTCCGACAGCATACGTGTAGCGCTGAGGATCGGCATGAAATTCGTGTCCCCGCTCCAGCGCGGGACGATGTGCACATGCAGGTAATCGACAATGCCCGCGCCCGCGCATTCACCGAGATTCAGACCGATGTTGAAACCTTGTGCTTTTGTCGCAGCGCGCAGCAGCACTTGTGCATGCGCCACCAAATTCCAAAGCTCGACAATTTCGTTCTCGCCGAGCACGGAAATATCGGCCGTTTTACGGTACGGCACCGCCATTAGATGACCGACCGCGTAGGGATAACGGTTCATCATCAGGAACGCATCTTTGCGCCGCGTGATCACCAGGTGCGCAGCGTCATCGCTCGTTCGTGCCGCCTCGGAAAGAAAATCGGCATTCGGTTTTTCGCGCTCGAAATATTCCACGCGCCACGGACACCAGAGTGTTTCCAACTCTTTCTTTGGAAATTCCTTCGACATGTCAGACCGCCAGCGAGACTAGGATTAACGAACGGGAAAGTCGAGCTAGCATTTCACCCTTATGCTGTAGCAGCGGTCTATGACCGTCGCATTTAAGTTCTCCACTTCTGTAGCAGCAGCAGTATCGGCTGCGTCTGTCTTAATGCTAGGAGCGGCCTTAGCGCCGCGATAATTCAATTCATCACCTTAGATATAAACCGTTGTATAATTCTCGCTCGACAGCTACCGATCAGACTCTCGAATTAAATCACGCCGGATGAAGACAACGAACAGCGTGCCACACACGATTGCAGTCCTGTTTCACGAAAATAATCGGAAGCGCCATCTCTCGAGCTACGCCATTACATTCTTGGCGGAGTTCTGGCGAAAAGACGGAAATCGGGTTCACTATCTCTTCGGCACGCGCAAGTTCGTTCCCGCCGACCTTCTCCTGATCCATGTCGATCTCTCGGTCGTGCCGGACGAATATCTGGAATTTGCGAGTCGTTATCCGATTGCTCTGAACAGAACCGCCAAAGACATCCGGAAATCGCTGATCAGCGCGAATCTCGTGGGACCCGGTGACCCCTATTCAGGAAAAGTGATCGTAAAAACCGATCTAAACTACGGAGGCTCTCCGGAGCGGATTATCAGGAGGAATCCATCATTTTGGAGACGGCTGTCGCCTCGTCGCTTCGTTCGAGATAATACCGATGGTTCCGGGTTCAAAGCGCCATTCGCCTACCAAATCTATGACAGCCTCGCCGAGGTGCCGCCCGTGGTCTTTGAACGGAACGACGTCGTCGTGGAGAAATTCCTTCCCGAGCAAGAGGAAAACCTTTTCTTCGTTCGTCATTACGAGTTTCTTGGCGACTGCGCAACCTGCACCCGGCTCGCCGCGCCGAACCCAATCGTAAAAGATCAGAGGGTCGTCCGCATCGAAGAGGTCGAACCGCACCCCGAGATCGTGCAGGCGCGAGAGCGCCTTAGTTTCGATTACGGTAAGTTCGATTATGTCGTCCATAACGGCCGACCGGTGCTTCTCGATGCGAATAAGACGACGGGCGCCGATCGGGTCTCTAGTCGCGAGCTCAACGCCCGTCGCCGCCATCGCGCGAATGGGATCTACTCCTATTTTGGGTAAGGCGCTGGCTGGGCGAGCTTGATCGATTAACGGGTAATCAACACGTAAGCCTGCCCTCGCTCGTCGTTTCTCTTATTTGATTTCAATTGAGAGAGGACAGCATCGTGAAGCTCGCGCATCAAAGCTGGCGCTTTCTCGGTTGACGCGACTAAGGCATCGAGGTTTCCGATGTTCCATTCGCCGATCGCGCGATCCGGCGCGATGAAATGCGTTTTTCGCAGATAGAGGAGCAGCCCTTCATCCTTTGCGGCAACTGCTTCATAGCGCCAATGATGCACTTCCGCTTCACGACGAACCTCTCGTCCGAAAACGACAAGGGCGTCGCGATGATTGCGATATTCGGAAATGACTTTCGAAATTGTGTAGCCGCCGGTAACGAATATCGACAAGAGCAGCGCGACCGCGCTCCAGAAACAAATGCGGCCACGCGTCCGCTCATCCTCTGTAGCCACCGGCCTGTGGCCGGTCAGATCAACATTCAAGCTCCTTGAGGAACGGCTCACGGAGCCGTGGCTACAGGACGCATATCTGCTCGCGACTTGAGCCGCCAAAAGTAAACAGAGCGGCGGAAGAACCGGAAAAATTCGGTCAACGCGCTTGGACGGGATCAGCGACATCGCGAGTAAGCCGCCCAGACTCCAGCAAAGCAACCAGAAGGTTTCGGGAGAAATCTCACGAAACATAGCACGAATCTTCCATCGACGCGAACGAAGATCGAGAATCGCGACTGCGATTATCAGCGCGCTCCATGGAAGAAATTTGTGGAGCAGATGCGGCAGATAAAAATAAAGCGGTTGCGACCGATGAATCGTTTCCCCGAAACGCGCGACAAATTCGCGCACCACAACTTCATCGAAAAAACCAGGTTGAAAAACAATTCCACCCACGACCCATAAAAGGAATACACCAAGCGAAGCGACCCAAGGCCACCAGCCGCACCACACGCTCGGCGCATTATTGCTGCGCCGCCGCCACTCAAATATTCCAATTCCCGGTAGAAGAAACGCCCATATGATTGGCCCTTTGATCAACATCGCTCCCGTCAACAACACGAAAACGAGCAAGTGATCGCGTTTGTTCCACGGTTCACCGTGTCGGGCTTTTTGCCAGATCAACAGGCCAATGAGAAAAATTATTAAAGTCAGCGGCATATCGGTGCGCACGAGCGTCGCCAGACGCGGACTTAGCAGATTTAATCCAAACGCGCTTAGCGCAATCAACGCAGCGAGTGATCCGTAAGCCATCACCGCGGCGCGCAAGAGCAAGATCGATATCGCAACCGCCGCGAGAAAGGATGGCAAACGCCACGCCAGGTCCCACGAGCGCGTTAACTCAAAAAGACCGGCCGAAATCCATCCGATCAACGGCGGTTTGGTCGCGACGTGTGCATTCGGCGTTTGCTGATAGAACCACCGCCCCTCTTTGATCATCTCAAAGGACGTGAACGCCTGCTTGGCCTGGTCGTAATCGTCGAGCTGCCACGGCAGATTCGCGACGAGAAATAAAAAAATTGTTATCGCGGCAACAATCCAGAGCGTCCAGCGGTCTTCGAGCAGGCTTTTTGTCATGTCGAGCTCCGCTCGGAATGACAGTCAGACGGTGCCATGGTCGCTGGGATTTAGTCGCGCCAGAGAACCGCGCGCACCGGTGCGCCATCCGCACCAGCAATTTTCAGAGGCAACGCCGCGAAATTGTAAGTGCCCGGCCCGACGGCACTCAAATCGAGCGATTCAACGATAGCGATGCCGGCGCCGGCCAGCGCGTGATGATTCTGCAATGAGTTCGAATCAATCTCATCTACCGATGGCAGATCCAATCCCAGGAGCTTCACTCCATTTTTCTGCAGCCACAGCGGGACATCGGCTGCAATCACTGGAATTTGATTTGGAAAAACCGTCGAATCGCTCCATCGATTGGTTTTGATAAGAAGCCGCGAGGTGTCCGCAATTTCTTCAGAATGCGGCCGGAGATCCTCGAGTGTAATCAGATGTTTTTCGCTCGACCGCGAGAAAGCTTCTACAAGATCGACAACTGCCGCGCGCCCCATATAAATTTCGAGCGCTGCTTTCTCGATCGTTTTGCCATCTGTCTCGAAATGAAACCGTGCATCGGCGTGCGTACCATTGTGTACGCTCATGCTTATCGCGCCGAGATTTACGGAATCGCCCTTTGAAATCTCCCTCGTGAGCTTGAAATGAAAGGGTACGTCGCCCGGCCATTCCGCCAGATCATTCGACAGCGTTCGCGAAACATCCCAAAGTTTCATCGGTGATTAGTTCTGCCTCAATGCTGGAACCTGTTTCCTAAATGGCGATTTAAGTCGCGCTTAATTCTTCGACAATTGCTCGCGCGGCTTTTTCGCTCGCTCCGCCTTCACCTAACTTGGCAACGATTCGATCAAACTCGGATATCATCCGGTCGCGTGCGGTTGGATTATTTATCAATTGGAGAACGGTTTTCGCGATTACGTCCGGTCTTGCTCGGTGCTGAATGAATTCCGGCGCCACTTCTTTGTCCGCGAGCACATTTGGCATGCCGAGATATTTCACCTCTACGACTAATCGCGCCGCCAGATACGTCGGCCACGCGACCTTGTAAACTAGCACAAACGGCAACCGGAAATACGCGGCCTCAAGCGTCGCGCTCCCCGAAGCAATGATCCCGAAAGAAGCACGTTGCATCGTCGCAGCAGTTTCACCCGTTACGACCTGAAATAGGTCTTGTCTCATGCGCGCGTCCGTCAACGTACGGGAAATCTCCGAAGCCAGTGACTCCGATGCCGCCGCGATTTCAAAATGCAAACTTGGTTTTTGCTTACAGAGCTCGCGCGCGGTCTCAACCAAGATTGGAAAGATCTTACGCACTTCGCGCGGACGACTACCCGGAAAAAGTCCGATTAAGTTCGGATCGCGTTCGATGTCGATCTTGCGAGCGCGCAATCTCTCGACCATCGGGTGGCCGACAAATAGCGTTCGCAGGCCTGATTTGTTATATAGATCAGCCTCGAAAGGAAAGATGCACAGCATAAGATCGAGAAAACGCGCCATCTTTTTGATGCGGCCGCGGTTCCAGGCCCACACTTGCGGGCTGATGTAGTAGATAATTTTTCGCTTCGCCGACTGCTTCCACAATGCTCGCGCAAGGCGCAAATTGAAACCCGGATAATCGATTAACACGACGGCGTTGGGTTTGGCTTTCTCGATCTCGGCGAGCACCTGGTGGAATTGCTCGCGAAAATAGCCGTACTTCTTAAGCACCTCCCACAAACCAAGAACGGCTGCGTCGTTGAGCCAGTCGGTAAACTTCTCGCCTGCGATCGCGCGCATTTGCGGGCCGCCACGCCCGATGAACTTAAGATCGACATTGCACTCTCGCAGCGCGCGCATCAATCCGGCGCAGTGATTATCACCACTGGCTTCGCCCGCGACAAAATAAATTGCCCTAGACACTCGAGCCGATTCGCTTCGTGATTTCCACCGCGAGCTCCAGCGCCGCTGTCGCCTGAGAGCCGGAAACGCGCGGCTCGCGTCCGGAGCTCGCGCATTCGATAAACGAGGTGAGTTGACGTTTGAGCGGTTCCTCGCGTTCGATCTCGACTTTGTCGCGTGTAATCCGTCCCCCAGTGCGCCGATAGATTTCGCCGCTTTGATTTTGATAATCGAGCGAAAGATAGGCGTCCTCCTGAAAAACTCTGATCTTACGCATCTGCTCGGGACTGATGCGGCTTGAAGTAACATTTGCCACGCAGCCGTTCTCAAAGCGCAGCCGCGCATTGGCGATGTCCTCGCCGTGGCTCAGAACCGGCACGCCAACTGCATCGATGCTCTTCACGGGCGAACGCACGAAATGCAAAATGATTTCGAGATCATGAATCATAAGATCGAGAACCACACCAATATCAGTGCTGCGCCCCGGATAAGGCGAAAGTCGATGCGCTTCGATGAAACGCGGGTGGGTCAGATGTTTTTCGAGCGCGCTTAAAACTGGGTTGAACCGTTCGACGTGCCCGACTTGCAAAATCAGACCATTACGCCCCGCGAGTTCCACCAGTTCGGCCGCCTGCGCGGTATTGTCGGTATTCGGCTTTTCAATCAGCATATGTTTGCCGTGCGCAAGCAGGGACCGCCCCACCTCGTAATGCGTATTCGTCGGCGTGGCAACTGAAGCTGCATCAACCATCTTAATAAACTCGTCGAGCGATTTCGCCGTCGCCGCGCCAAATTTTTTCCCGATGGCGTTCCCTCTCCCAAGATCGAGATCGTACACCGCGGTGAACTGGGCCGACGGAATCTCCGCATAGAGCCGCGCGTGGTTACTCCCAATATGCCCGACGCCAACGACGCCGACGCGCAATTTATTCATCGATGATCCCTCTCTTAATGCGCCACATTTTTTAAAAACCACTCATAGGTTTGCGCGATGCCGTCGCGAAGCGGGATTGTCGGTCGCCACCCCAAATTGTGCAGCTTGGTCACGTCGAGGAGTTTTCGCGGTGTTCCGTCCGGTTTGGTGTCGTCCCACGCCAGTTGGCCCTCGAAGCCGACGATAGCACAGATCAATTCCGCAAGTTCACGGATCGAGATGTCTTCACCGCAGCCGACATTGATGATTTCGGGTGAATCATATTTCTCGAGCAGAAAAAGGCAGGCCGAAGCGAGATCGTCCACGTGCAAAAATTCGCGACGCGGCGTCCCTGATCCCCATACGGCCAGCTCACGCGCCTTACGCGTTTTCGCTTCATGCGCCTTGCGCAAAAGCGCGGCGAGGACATGCGATGTTTCCAGATCGAAATTATCGTTCGGACCGTAAAGATTCGTGGGCATGGCGGAAATGAAATTGGCGCCATATTCGCGCGCATAGGCTTGGCAAAGCTTAATACCCGCGATTTTGGCAATCGCGTAAGCTTCATTGGTCGGCTCGAGCGGACCGCCCAGCAAAGCGGTTTCTGGAATCGGTTGGGGCGCGAGCTTGGGATAAATGCAGGAGCTTCCGAGAAAGAGCAGTTTGCGCACGCCGGTTTCGTAGGCCGAGTGGATGATGATGTTCTGAATCCGCAAATTATCGAGTAGAAACTCAACCGGAAAATCGTTGTTCGCCTTAATCCCGCCCACCTTTGCCGCGGCGAAGATCACGATCGCTGGCCTTTCCTTGGCGAAAAAACTCTGCACCGCACGCTCGTCCCCAAGATCAAGCTGCGATCGGTCACGCTTAGGTATATTATGGAAGCCTTCTCGTTCGAGGCGGCGCATCAAAGCGCTGCCGACCAGACCGCGATAACCTGCCACAAAAATTTTTTCTGACGTATCCATCATAAACTGGTCCAGCCGCCGTTTAGCATTTTCTTTTTCCCGCCTTTGCGCAATCCTGACTTCGTGAAGAGATCACGGCTGCAAGTCTAGAGGGCTATTAGCTTTTCGTCGGCGGAAAATTCCTTCGATGATATCACTCCTGGAGCAAGCCATCGAGATCCAGTAGTCATGAAGAAAACAGCGTTCATCATTTTCCTGGGGTGTGCAGCATTGATAAATTGCATGGCCGCCGCGCCACTCGCGGAGGCTGACAAAACAAGCAAAGCGTCGCTGCCAGAATCGCGCCCGGAAGCGGCTGTCGATCAACTAATTCCGTCGCTGCTGGACGAAAGCCGTCAATTGCGCGGGATACGGTTCCCCGAAGTGATTTTCGATACTACGGGAAAACGCGTTCTGCCAGTCAATCCGAAAAGCGAAGTCGATCAGCGCGTCGTTAGCGCAATCAGCGCAGCGTGCGATGAAACAGTGAAGAACCTAAATGTGCCGGATAGCGCGATTCAAAGCATCACGCGCATTAACGAAGTGAGCAATCATTTTGAGAATACGTTGCGCGAGCTACTCAACGCAGAGCCCGGATTAAGCTGCTATCTTCCACGCGTGATGCGTTCCGGTTATCCTGATTTGCGGATTGTCGATCTTGCGAGCAAACGCGTTTTTTATCTCGATCCAAAACTTTACGCAGTCGCAGCCGCGACAGCAGCTTTCGCGCATTTTATTTCGAGCCGAAAATTGCGACCAATAAAGTGCTTGATAATGCCGTCCATTTCATTGTCGGCTTTGAGCACGAGCCGCGCGAAAAGAGCGGTCGTTGGAACTTTACTCGATGGGACCTTGTCGATCTTGCCCAGTTTAAAGTGAAGCTGAAAGCCGAGTTTCAAGGGAGTAACCACGATATATATCGCCCGGAAGCGATTGTGGCGACGAGCGCGAAATGATTACCCGTGATCGAGTGAGTTGATTTCGATCCGAGCAGGACCGCGAGTAAGAGCAAGAGTTGCCGAGAGCGGCAGCGCCGGTAAATATAGTGGTCCGATGATTACAAAGGCAGCGGAAACATTTCAGTTCGATACGATTGACGATGTGGTGAGCGACATCGCAAAGGGCCGCATAGTCATCGTAACCGACGATGCCGATCGCGAAAACGAAGGTGATCTTGTTATGGCGGCCGAAAAGGCCACGCCAGACGCGGTCAATTTCATGGCGACGCACGGCAGAGGCTTGATTTGTGTGCCCATTTCAAACGAGCGCGCGGAACAACTCGGTTTGCAACGAATGGTGGCCCAGAACCGGGAAATGTACCGCACGGACTTTACGGTCTCGGTGGATGCGGCGCGTGGCGTGACCACCGGGATAAGCGCACACGATCGCGCGACGACCATTCAGGCAATTGCGAATCCCAAATCATTTCCCGATGATCTCGTGCAGCCGGGACATGTTTTTCCATTGCGCGCGAAAGATGGCGGCGTCCTGCGGCGGGCCGGTCACACCGAAGCGGCGCTTGATCTTGTCCGGATGGCGGGATTGCAACCGGCAGGTGTTCTTTGCGAAATTTTGCACGACAACGGCACAATGGCCCGTTTGCCGGAGTTGATGGAGTTTCGCAAAAAGCATGGCCTGCACATGTGCACAATCCAGAGCTTGATTGCGCATCGCCGTATCCGCGAAAAGCTGGTCGAGCTGGAACAGATCGTAAAAATGCCCACGGAGTACGGCGATTTCGATTTGCATTTGTACCGGGCGAAGCTCGACGACAGCCATCACCTCGCGCTCGTGAAGGGCAAGATTGACAAGAACAAACCGACGCTGGTGCGCGTGCACAGCCAATGTCTCACTGGCGATGTTTTTGGCTCGCGACGGTGTGATTGCGGAAATCAATTGCACGCGGCGCTCCGCCAAATTCACGAGGAAGGCAACGGCGTTTTGGTTTACATGCGCCAGGAAGGACGCGGAATTGGGTTGGCGGCAAAAATTCACGCTTACAAATTGCAGGAGGAGGGCCTCGATACGGTGGAGGCAAACGCCAGGCTCGGCTACCCAAGCGACTTGCGCGATTATGGGATCGGCGCGCAAATACTTGTCGATCTTGGTGTCCGCCAGTTTCGTTTTTTGACAAATAACCCGAAGAAAGTTGTCGGTCTGGAGGGTTACGGCCTAGAGATGATCGAACAAGTGCCGATTCGCAGCGAAGCCAATCCGCACAATGCGAGGTACCTCGAGACGAAGCGAACTAAGATGGGGCACTTGCTGTGATTTGGGGTTGCGGATTTCGGCTTGCTACAAGATCGACAAGGAGCCACCGATAGCCGACGAATCAGATCGCGCGAATCTAAAGTTTGAATGCCGAAAATCGCCCCGACCCTTTCTCGCGCCAGTGACAAGCAGCGCACGTTCATCATCGTGGCCAGTCAGTTTAATGCGCCTTACGTCGAGGGCCTCGTTGATCATGCCGCCGAAGAATTGCGTGCTCTCGCGCCGAACGCGACTGTTTCGATCGAGCGAGTGCCGGGGGCATTCGAAATTCCAGTCGTTGTACGCGAGCTGGCGCTGCAGGAAAAAGCGGATGCCGTAATCGCTTGTGGCGTCATTTTGAAAGGAAAGACCGACCACGCGCAAAATCTGAGCCGCTCGGTCACGGATGCGCTGCAACGCATCGCGATTCGTCATGGCGTGCCGGTAATCAACGCCGTTCTTAGTTTCGACAACGAAACTCAGGCGCGCGAGCGCTGCCTCGAAAATGAGATCAACCGCGGGACCGAAGCTGCGCGGGCCGCAGTGAGAATCGCCGATGTGATGTCGAAACTTCGGTGGAAATAATTTTATGGGCAAACGGCGAAAGGCGCGCGAAGCCGCGATCCAGTATCATTTCTGGCGTGATCTGCAACACGGCCAAGGGCCGGAACGCATCGACGATTTCTGGGAATTTTGCCCGGCGACGCCCCGTGTCCGCGGCTTTGCGCAACCCCTGATCGAAGGAATGGTTGTGCATCTGCCGGAAATTGACGAACGCATTCGGCGTTACTGCGAGAATTACGAATTCCATCGCATCGCGGCGGTCGATCGCAATGTCCTGCGGCTCGCGATCTATGAAATGCTTTATCGGGACGACATTCCGCCGGTCGTTTCGATTAATGAGGCCATCGAGCTGGCGAAAACTTTCGGCGGAGCGGAATCCGGCCGGTTCGTCAACGGAATTCTCGATCGGGTGAAGAACGATTTGACGCGTCCGTTGCGGGAGGCGATCCCGAAACAGAGCTCAGACGCGACGAAATAGCCGTCCTGTCATTCCGAGCGCAGCGAAGCGGAGTCGAGGAATCTCTTATTATTTCAAAGAATGCGTGTTCTCCACTCCATGTTTGCCTTGAGAACAGTGAGAGATGCCTCGACTTCGCTCCACATGACAAAAAAATGAAGTTTCTCGAAACCCTCGTTCAAACATTCGCGAACAAACCGATTAATTGGGATGAGCTGGAAGAATCACTCATCCGCGCGGATCTCGGTGTGGGGATGACAACGCGAATCATTAAGACGCTGCAAGAGCGTGAAGCGTGGTCGCTCATGGGTATCAACAACGTTGTAAAAGTCGTGCGTGAGGAAATTGCCAGGATTCTGCCGGCCAATTCTCCGCCGATCACTCCAGAGCCCGGCAAACCAAAAGTGATTTTGCTTGTCGGCGTAAACGGAACTGGAAAGACAACGTCAACAGCGAAACTCGCCCGTTATATTCAGCAAGAACCTGTCGTGAGCGCCAGCCAAACGGATCGACATACTGTTTTGCTGGCGGCAGCCGACACTTTTCGCGCCGCTGCGATCGAACAGCTCGGCATTTGGGCCGAACGGCTCGGCGTTGAAATGATTCGAGGCCAGTACAATGCTGATCCGGCGGCGCTTTGTTACGAAGCGTATCAGGCAGCGCTGAAGCGACAAATCGACTTTCTTCTATGCGACACGGCCGGGCGGCAACACACAAAAACCAATCTCATGGCCGAGCTTCAAAAGGTGAAGCGCACGCTTGGCAAACATGATCCAAGTGCGCCGCATGAGACGCTGTTGGTGGTCGATGCAACCACTGGGAGCAATGCTCTTAATCAGACGCGCGAATTCAAAAGCGCAATCGGCCTCAGCGGTCTTATCGTCACCAAGCTCGACGGCAGCGGCAAAGGCGGAATCGTTGTTGCAATTCAGGATGAACTTGGAGTTCCGACCCGTTTTGTTGGGACCGGGGAGCAACTGGACGATTTCGCGCCGTTTGATCGCCGCGTGTACATCGACAATCTGCTATAACGAGATCGTTAAACCGTGAATCGCGATTCGTCTTGCCCGATGCAACCTTTCGCACCATTCGACGCGCGCGAATTTGTCGCGAAAATGTTTTAGCCGGAGTTCAACGCTGTGGGAGGATCAACCAAAGAGGTGTTCGCGCCAGAAGAGACCGTCCCTCCGGCCGCAGCGACGGGTTTCCTCGGTTTTCTCGCAAAATTTACCGTCCTCAAGGGAGCTCAACGCGAGTTGTGGCTCACCTTCGCGATAAAGCTGCTCATCATCTCGGCCTACTCGATCACGAACAAGACGCTGATTTTATGGCTTTCGTCGGATCTGGGGTTCAACGATCAAGCGGCGGGAGCGTTAATCGGTTGGGTCTGGGCACCGGCGATGACCGTGTTCACTCTGTTAGCTGGGTCGGTCACCGACGCGGTCGGCCTTCGCCGAACTTTCTTTCTCGGTGTCTTTGTCTGCCTGGTCGCGCGCGCCGTCATGGTCTTCACGACAATAAAATGGCTGGCGCTTGCCGGCGGCTTATTTCCTTTGGTCATCGGGGAGGCGCTCGGCACGCCAGTGCTGATCGCCGCCGCGCGGCGGTATTCGACTACGCGACAACGCTCGATCTCGTTCTCGATCATCTACATGGTTATGAACATTGGCTATCTGATTGCTGCACGCATCTTCGACTACGTCCGGCAATCGTTAGGAGAACATGGCCATCTAGATCTCTTTGGATTACAGATAACAACTTACCGCACGCTGTTCCTGGTAAGCCTCGGTTTCGAGTTCCTGCTTCTGCCGACGATTTATTTCCTGCGCAGAGGAGCTGAAGCGACGGACGAAGGCGTTAAGTTCGATGCTGAGCCGGTGAGATACGCCACCGGTGCGTTCTGGGAGCGTATCTGGCTAACCGCCCGTGACAGTGCTCGAGATACCGTCCGGCTATTTCGGCGGCTGCTCAGTCAGTCTATGTTTTACCGGCTCCTTGTTTTTCTTCTCTTGATTGGATTTCTCAAGCTCATTTTCCTGCAAATGGATTACGTGTTCCCCAAGTTCGGCATTCGCGAATTGGGGGACGGCGCTCCGATCGGTCAGCTCTCCGCGATCAATTATCTTCTGATCATTTTGCTGGTGCCAATTGTCGGCGCGCTGACGCAACAGTTCTCGGCCTATCGAATGGTCGTAGTCGGTGGAGCGATCTGCGCGGCTTCCGTGTTCGTCATGGCTTTGCCTACAGCGTGGTTCCAAGGTTCCGCGAACGGCACGATCGGGCAATGGCTCGGCCACAGCTATCTCGGAGTCAAAGGTGGCATTCATCCGTACTACGTCATGACTGCGATCTATATCGCCATCTTCTCCGTCGGCGAAGCGTTCTACTCACCGCGAGTCTATGAGTATGCTGCCGCGATTGCTCCAAAAGGTCAGGAGGCGTCCTATGGCGCGCTTTCCTATATTCCGTTTCTTCTCGGCAAATTGCTCGTCGGGGCCGGCGGCTGGTTGTTAGCTGCGTTTTGTCCAGAACACGGTCCGCGGCGTTCCGGGATAATGTGGCTCATCTTTGCTCTGGCGGCATCGATTGCGCCGATTGGATTGCTTGTGTTCCGTCGGTACATTCGCGTCCCCGAAGCCGGGCGGCAGGATATCGAGCACCCCGTTGCGAGTACGCACAGGAAAAATGCACAACATCGACAATCGCCTTGAACGAAGTTGCACCCGGCCATTTTTCGGCCTGCTTACGAATTCAATTAAAGGAGATCGATCTCACGCCGGCTCACCTGCCGGGGGAAGCTTTTGCCAGAAAGTGAACGGCTGAGCATGGGGACCGGTCTAAATCAATACGCTGGAGATTAGGGATGAACAGCACGCGATTACCACACAAGCACGGGTCGCATATAACTCTGTGGATTGGTTTGATTGGCACTATTGTTGTGATTGTCGGCTCGATTTTGTTCGGGTATGCTCAAGGACAGAAAAAGGAAATTGAGAAGATGAATCCCAACAAAGCAGTTCCCGGCGACGCCGAGCTGCGAAGCCGGCTGACCAAAGATCAGTATCGCGTGACGCGAGAATGCGGCACCGAGACTCCATTTCAAAATGCCTACTGGGACAATCACAAGGCCGGAATCTATGTCGATATCATCACTGGCGAGCCGCTCTTCAGCTCGCTCGATAAATTCGACAGTGGCACAGGCTGGCCCAGCTTCACGAAGCCGATTTCGAAAGAGCGCGTTGTGGAAAAAAAGGATTCTTCCTTCGGAATGGAGCGCACCGAAGTTCGCTCAAGCAAAAGCAATTCGCATCTCGGTCATATCTTTGAAGATGGGCCTCCGCCAACCGGTGAACGTTATTGCGTCAATTCGGCCGCGCTGCGTTTCATTCCGGTGGAGAAATTGAAGGAAGAGGGTTACGGCGAATATCTCGCGCTATTTCCACAGGCGGAATCGCAAAGTAGTCAGCCGTAAGCGGCGATCCGAAATCCGATAGATTGTGTCGACTCCGTTTCTCGAAGTCGAAGATTTTGAGACGCATTTTCCGGTCGAGACCGGACTGATTTTCAAACGTCGCCTTAGCGCGGTGCCGACTGTCGATCCAAGGCGGGAGCGCAAGCGCATTGTCCTTCCGGGCGATCCGCCTTCGCCGATGAATCCGCCGATCGCTGCCGTTTTCATCCGGGCTGTCCGCACATGATCGAAGCATGTAAAGCAGACGTGCCCCGCTGGTCGATTAGGGAGAAAATCATTTCGCGGCGTGCATCCGCGTTCCCGATATCAGCGCCCTGTAGGGACGGTGATGCCGTCGAATTGTAGAAGAACGGCGCTTGGCACAAGCGCCCCTACAACCGATATGGAGTCGTCACTATGTCGAAACAATCTGACAAATCGCATGAGACTTTGGCGCTTGCTGCCGGAATCGCCGCGTTTACGACGTGGGGACTCGTTCCCATTTATTGGAAGCTGCTCAAGGCAGTTCCAGCCACTGAGATTCTTGCGCACCGTTTTGTTTGGACGTCGATCTTCTTAATCGCATTGCTCGCCTGGCAGCGCCGCTGGACCGAAGTGAAAACCAATGTCCGATCGCGGCGCGCGAGGCTCTATTGTCTGGCAAGCGGCTCGATGATCGCGATCACCTGGTTTTTGTACATCTGGGCAGTAATCATTGGTCGCGTCATCGAAACGAGTCTCGGTTATTTCATGACGCCGCTCATGAATGTTTTGCTTGGCGCAGTTTTCCTGCGCGAGCGGCTCACGCGCTGGCAATTCGTTTCCGTTCTGCTCGGAACGATAGGCGTTTTGAATCTGACTTTCGGTTACGGGCACCCTCCCTGGGTGGCGTTATCATTGTGCACCACGTTCGGCCTTTATGGATTGCTCCGGAAAAAATCCGGCACGGCGGCAATTCCCGGTTTGTTCATCGAAACGGTGTTGCTCGTGCCGCTGGCTATTGCCTATCTCGTTTTTTTAAAGACGAACGGCCACTTAATTTTTGGACCGGCGCACATTTCATTGTCGATCTTGTTAATGAGCGCGGGGATTGTCACAGCGGTGCCGCAGGTTTGGTTCGGGTACGCTGCGCAGCATTTGCGCCTTACGACACTTGGTTTTTTGCAGTATCTGGCGCCAACCGGCACATTCTTCCTCGGCGTGTTTGTTTACCACGAGCCATTCACGCGCAACCATCTTATCACGTTCGCGATAATCTGGATCGCACTCGCGATCTTTACCGGCGACGCGGTTATGCGATGGCGTTCGGCGCGGACGCGCGAAGCAGCAACATCGCTCGTGGGATCAGCATAGACGTGGTGTGATCGGCCAGAAGATTGCGCGAACGTGTCGAGTTCGTTGAAACGGTCTGACCGTGCTTTAGATTGCAAGAGCAGAATGAGAAAAGACGATTTCGATTACGCGATTGAGAACACGCAGGTGATCCTCGCGCCGGAGCAGCAGATCGCGACCTTCGGCACAACGAGCTTTCACTTTTATCTCATCTCCGAATTGATGGACCGCGTCGATCAGGTCCGGATCCGGAACGGAAAAATTCACGCCGAGCGCCCGCAAATTCTCACTCCGGAACATTTTAGCCGTTTATTGCTCGAAGGATTCGGCGATAAAGCGCAGCGTTATGTCGATCAATTGCGCGAATATGCGCGCAACATCACGGTTCTGCGTTACGGATTTCAATTTCGCAAAACGAATGTGGCAGAGGAGACGATCCGTGACTCGATTGACGCCGTGATCGCGCGCACAAAGCGCCGCGTAGAAAACGCGGAGGAACCGCTCAGCGCCATTATTCAAGGCGTAGACGACGCCTGGGAA
>CATPAV010000118.1 GCA_955652245.1 uncultured Candidatus Udaeobacter sp.
CCGGCGCATTTTTCAAGGCTCTTTCCCTAACGATGGCCGCGAGTCTCATCATCTCATTCATCGTGTCGTGGCTCGCGGTGCCAATTCTGTGCGCGACACTGTTGAAGAGAAAAGACGCTGAGATTGAAGAGCACGGAGCCTTCACGCGGCGGGTCCACGAAGTTTATCGCGAGAAAATGCAGCGCCTTCTCCGCCGGCCCCGGCTCGTAATCGTATTTTTGATTCCCCTTCTGTTGCTCGGCTTCATGGCATTTAAGAATATTGGCTCCGGGTTCATGCCGACGATGGACGAAGGCGGTTTTACCTTCGATTACCGTTCGGCGCCGGGGACTTCGCTGGCGGAAACTGATCGCTTGCTCCGGCAGGTGGAATCGATTCTGCAGGACATACCGGAAGTGCAGACGTATTCGCGCCGCACTGGCTTGCAGCTCGGTGGCGGCATCACCGAAGCGAACACAGGCGATTTTTTTGTTCGTTTGAAACCGTTTCCGCGGCGCGGAGTCGAAGAAGTAATGGATGACGTACGCACAGAGGTTGAAAAGCATATTCCCGGTCTTCAGATCGAGCTGCTGCAATTGATGGAAGATTTGATCGGCGATCTCACCAGCGTGCCACAGCCGATTGAGATCAAGCTTTATTCCGATGACGAACAACTCCTGCGCACGCTTCCGCCGCGAGTGGCCGACACGATTTCAAAAGTTCGCGGCGTCGTCGAAGCGAAAAACGGCATCGTGCCGGCAGGCGACGCGCTCAACATTCAGGTCGATCGCGTAAAGGTCGGCCTCGAAGGCATGGACCCGGAGGCGATCACCAAGGCGCTCGATGATTTCTTGACCGGCAACGTGACCACCCACATTCAACAGGGGCCAAAGTTGATCGGCGTCCGCGTTTGGATTCCGCGAGGCGCGCGCGAAACCATGCGCAACATCGACAATCTCCTTTTGCGCGCGCCCGACGGCCATTTGTTTCCGCTCAAACGCGTGGCCACGCTCGTCCCTGTCAGCGGCGAGCCCGAGATCATGCGCGACGATCTCAAACGCATGGTCGCAGTGACCGCACGCATCAGCGGCCGCGATCTCGGCTCGACGGTAAGCGATGTGAAACGGACGCTCGCCAGATCCGGCGTCATTCCCAACAACGTGTTCTACACTTTCGGCGGTCTTTACGAACAACAACAAATCGCCTTCCGTGGCCTAACGATCATTTTGATCGCCGCAATCGTCCTCGTTTTTCTGCTCCTGCTTTTTCTCTACGAAAATTTCCGGGTCGCCATCGTGATGTTGCTCATTCCCCTGTTCGCCGTCGCCGGAGTCTTCATCGGTCTCTGGGTCACCGGCACCGAATTCAACATCACCTCGCGGATGGGCATGACCATGATCGTCGGCATCGTCACCGAGATCGCGATTTTCTATTACTCCGAATTTCTTTCGTTGCCTGCCAGCGGCGACCGCTTCATCCTCGCCGGAATCAATCGGATGCGCGCGATTTTGATGACCACTTTCGCGGCGATCCTGGCGCTATCGCCGTTAGCGCTCGGCATCGGTCACGGTTCCGCCATGCAGCAACCGCTGGCGATCGCGATTATCTCGGGACTGATTTTTTCGTTGCCGCTCGTGTTAATCGTGCTCCCTGCACTGCTCGCCATTTTCGAGCCAAGAGCGGCCGGTAAGCGACCAGAATGACACTCGCTAGGGTTTCGCCGACTCGGCCTGGCCGTAAACCAAAAGCTTCAACGTGTTCGGTACAATCATCGGCCGGCCTGGAGATGCACCGGGCGCTGGCGAAGGCGGCGGATGAAATTGCGCCGTGGGCAAATAGATCCGATGCGTCTGCGGATCGAGCGCGATCGTTCGCGCGCCGCGCTCAGTTTTGAGTGTCTGAATGATTGTAAGCTTCTGCGACGTTTCTTCTTTCGCGATCGTCGTGGTCCCATCGCCGCATGATGCAAACGCGAGTTGCGTCGTGTCGTCGAACGCGCAGCCATCAACGCCGGCGCCGATCGGCACCGTGGCAACAACTTTTCCAGTTTCAGTGTCGAGCATCGCCATCAATTTATTGTGACAGCCGACGAACAACCGGTGATGCGTCGCGTCGAACGCCATTCCAGTCGGCTCTGTGCCCGGCACGAGTGACCAGCGCGCCGCCACTTCGTGCTTTGCCGTGTCGATGACCGCGACTTCGCTCTTGTCTTCGATATTGCAGTAAACGTGTCCGGCCGCAATATCGACCGCCGCAAACTCAGGGCTGCCGCCGAGTGTGATCGTGCCGACTACACTTGCCGTTTTTGCGTCGATCACCGTGGCCGAATTCCCGCTGTGATTGAAAACGTAAACCTCGCCGTGACGCGGTTCGTAAACGAGCGCGTCGGGATTAGCGCCGGTGTCTATTTTCGAAATCGTGCGAAGCGTCTTTAGATCGACAACGCTCACTTTCGATTCCTTGCCATTCGACGAGAAACCGCGCTCCAGATCCGGTGTGAGGATGAGCCCGTGAACGCCGGGCGTGTCGCCGATCTCCCCGGTCACGGCGTTCTTCGCAAGATCAACAACGACGACTTTCGTTGCGTGCGAGAGATAGAGACGACGCGCCGCCGCATCGACGGTCACATAATCCCAGCCGCCCTCGCCGCCGACAGGGATTTCATTGAGGAATTTGTACGCCTCTTCAGCAGCAGCGGTCTCGCATAACAACGCAACCGAAAACCCGAACGCCACTAGAGCTTTCAGACGCATGAGAGGTCAGGGTCTGCGTTCTTGCTTCGGCATTGTCGTGGGACTTGTCGATGTCGCGACCGGCGCAGCAGTTGGCGAAACGGCCGCCGGCGCAGCCGGCGATGACGAGCTCACTGGACTTGCATTCCCCGCAGGCAAAACGCCAGCTCCGGAATCGGGGGCTGGAGAGGAGCCCGACGATGGTGTCGTGGCCGGTGATGCGGGAGATGTTTGCGGGGCAGCTTGTGTTTTCACCAGCTCGCGCCGGAACGCGCTGTCGGCCGTGCTCTTATGGGCATAAAGGATCGACAATGCGAATGTGAGCGCGAAAAAGATACCCGCCAGCCATGCCGTGAACTTCACCAAAACGTTGGTGGTTTGCGCGCCAAAAATGTTTTCCGTGACTCCGCCGCCAAAGGCCGCGCCGAGGCCTTCGCTCTTCGGACGTTGCATCAGAATTACGAGCATCATGAGCAACGCCACGAGCACGTAAACGACCAAGAGCAGATTGATGAGCAGGTTCATCGGGACGGGGAATATCACCAAAGAGGAAGCAGAAGCAAACGCCCAACCCGCCTTCGCGAGGTTACAGCGCGGCAGGCGTTCAACGTCCGACATTCAACATCGAATTCAGAAAGCTTCAGCGTCGGGCGTTTGCTTAATCTCATTCCAAATCGCGTCCAGCTCGGCAAGATCGACATCTCCCAATTTCTTGCCGCGAAATTTCAATTCGTCCTCCAATTGATTGAATCGCGCGACAAACTTATCCGTTGCAGATTGGAGCGCGCCTTCTGCGTCGAGTTTGCATTTTCGCGCCAAATTGACGACGGCGAATAACAGATCGCCGCTTTCGTCTTTAATCGCTTGTCGATCTTGCGAGGAAATCGCCGATTTAACTTCGGCGACTTCTTCTTCGATTTTTGCGATGACGTCTCTCAGTTCTGTCCAATCGAAGTTGACCCGCGCAGCTTTAGATTGCGCTTTTTGCGCGCGCATCAAGGCAGGCAACGCTGTTGGCAAACCGTCGAGATAATGTTTGCCTGTTTTCTCCGCGCGCTTGATTGACTCCCATTGTTTCAGTACCGCGCCGCTATCGCGTGCATCGCTTTTGCCAAACACATGCGGGTGACGGCGGATGAGTTTCTCCGTCACGTCGTCAATGACATTGTCGATGTCGAATCTCCCGGCTTCGCGCGCGATCTCGGCGTGCATGACGATCAACAAAAGAAGATCTCCCAATTCCTCGCGAAAATTTGCATCTTCTTTGGTGCGCACCGCGCCAGCGACTTCGTAAGCCTCTTCAATCAACTGAGGCAGCAATGATTCGTGAGTCTGCTCCCGGTCCCACGGGCAGCCGCCCGGGGCACGCAGTTGCGCGACGATCTCGCATAATCGGTTAAAAGTTGAAGGTTGAGAGTTGAGAGCCGCAGATTTGCGCTTTGGCGACTCAGACATCGCCGATCTCTTCAACCATTAACTCTCAACTATCAACTACTTCAGATGCGCCAGAGCGACCGGTGGGTGCCGAATTCGGAGATTTCGCCGGAGGATTTCTTGCTCACGTAAATCGTGATCGTGATCACGGTGATAAGAGTGCCGACAAAGATAAACGCCACCAGCCAGGAGGGAATAGTTCCCACACGTAAAGAGCGATAAAACCCGCCGACACTGTCCATCGCATGCTCGGCGTGCAGAAAAATTTTCGTAATCCACGCCACGATGATGAGGATAAAAATGAAAATGTAATTTCGCTTTAATCGGCGGCCGACTGCTTCCAGTTTGCTGATTTTGAAGCAGGGCAAAATTAAATCTTCACAGACCAGTTTCTTCCATTCGCCCTGTAGCAAATCGCGGTTCTCCATCACCATCGGCACCAAGAAATGCGCCTCGAGCATCCGGACGCGCGCCCGGAAGGCGTCATAGAACCGGTAACGGCGCGCCTCAATCCAGAGCAGCACCCAGACAATGGCGAGATTGAAAAAGAAAATGATGTGCGGCACCTGGCGCGTGGAAAACGCGATCGTGATAATGGCGGTGCTGCTGGTGATGGCCCAATTC
Organism: uncultured Candidatus Udaeobacter sp.; assembly: GCA_955652245.1. Lineage (GTDB taxonomy): Bacteria > Verrucomicrobiota > Verrucomicrobiia > Chthoniobacterales > UBA10450 > Udaeobacter. The sequence continues at coordinate 4,770 of CATPAV010000118.1, forward strand.
GTTGTCATATCGAGCCGCTGCCGCCAGACCATGATCCGGCCCATCTCGCCGCGATAAAAATGCGACATCGCGTTCACGTAACCCGGATCGTAAAGGCTGCGTTGCAACGACACCGTCGCCTCTTCGGTCGGCCCCCTTGGTATCTTTTCAGTTGCCACAGATGTCACATTAACTGGATAACTGGCTTTGCTCCGATAATCCAACAAATCTCGCTGCCGCCATGGCTATCTCGCTAGCCGATCTTCTCGATGAAAAAAACGTGACGCTGCAATTGCGTTCTCGCAAAGCAGCGAATGCGTTACACGAGATCGTCCAATTGCTCGCCCTCAACGGGAGGATCGACAACGCGAAGGATTTTTTCGAACAATTACTCGCGCGCGAGCAGGCACACCCAAGCGTGGTGGAATACAGCGTTGCTTTTCCGCATGTCCGCACCGATTTGGTTGATCAAATCGTTATTGGCATCGGCCGAAGCCGAGCGGGCATTCCGTTCGGTGAAAATGCACTGCGCGCCCGGCTGATCTTCGTAATCGGCGTGCCAGAGCGGTTAGTGAACGACTACTTGATTTGCCTCGGCACGCTGGCGCGGCTCGTAAAAGATGATGCGACCCGGGCGGCGCTGCTTCGCGCCCAAAC
>CATPAV010000119.1 GCA_955652245.1 uncultured Candidatus Udaeobacter sp.
ATGGGTAAGGCTCTCCACGAAGCAAAGCTCAACACGAGCTGGATCCAACCGAACGAAGAATGGGACGCAGCCATGCACGATTTCGTTCGGGGAATTTTGGATTCCTCGCCGCGGAACAAGTTCCTTCCCAGTTTTCTTCCGGTCGTTCAGGAGATCGCGCGCCTCGGAGCAATTAACTCGCTCACCCAAACGCTGCTCAAGCTGACTTCGCCCGGAGTGCCCGACATTTATCAAGGCAACGAGATTTGGGATTACAGTCTGGTCGATCCCGACAACCGGCGGCCTGTCGATTACCAGCGGCGTCGCGAAATGCTGGAAGCGTTGCCTGGTGCGACTCCCGATGAACTGATGCAGAATTGGCCTGATGGCCGGATCAAAATGTTTTTGACGCAGCGAGTGCTGCAATTTCGACGCGAACATGTCGATCTTTTCCAGCGTGGTGAATATTTCGCGCTCGCTGCGAGCGGAACATTTGCGGAATGTTGTGTCAGTTTTGCGAGACGGCTCGGCAATCAATGGATCGTTGTAATCGCGCCGCGGCTCTCTTCGCGCATCGGTTTTTCGCCAGTTGGCGAGCGCTGGAAAGATACCGCGCTCGAATTGCCTGAAACTGTTTCGCTTGAGAATGTACACAATCTTTTTACTTGTCGCGATCTTCATCACGATGGCCGGCAAATTTCAATAGCTGACACAATGCCGACTTTGCCGTTCGCTGTGATTACCAACCTTCGTTAAAGGCGTTTCGGTGAAACGCCGGCCTTCCTACGCGCCGCGCGTGAAGCCGTCAACAAGATCGATAACCCAATGCGAGAAGTTGCCGATATTCGTCAGGAGATCGGCGCCGAATCCTGAAAACGTGATTTGCGGTGAGGCGAGAACCAGCATTACGCTCAGGAGGATTAAATTCATGAGATAGATCACGACGAGCGAGAAAAAAGTTCCTTGATCGCTCAGATCGGTCTGATTTTTGGGGATCATCCAGCAGGTGAACGTGAAATGGAACGCCCAAGTCGCGCCGATCACGGCATAAAGCAGGCGTCCGTATGGTTGTGTGTCTAGAAACAGGCTGAGCACGCCATAAGTGGCGATCGCGAGAATGCTGTAAAGTGGGAAAAAATAAGGGGCCAGCGCGATCCAGAAATTGTGTCGGTTTGTCACGACATGCCCGCCATCGCGCCCCACCCGAAACCGGCTGACGCGACCGCCCATCAGCAAAACCCACAGCGCATGGGTGAGTTCGTGTCCGAAGACGTAGATGACAATCGGGCGGGGCAAGCCGACAAAAGCGATCAGCCAGAGGACCGCGCCCAGTGAAAAGAACCAAAATTCTTCACCGGCCCAGAGCCGTTGCGCTACGGTCGCTCGCGCAAAGACGGTGAAAAACGTCTGACTGAGAATTGCACAGGCCGGGAGCAAAAAAATCGCGAAGACAAACTTCACCCAACGGGTGGGGACTGTAAGTGGATCAGACGCGGGAACGAATCGTGTCGCCCGCGCGACATTGCGAACAATTTTGCGGCCGCGGTCGGGCTTACGCTTTGCTCGATTGGTTGTCGATCTTCGCTTCGTTGCAGCCAAGGTTGTCCCCAGATTACGCAGACGCCGTGGTGAGCGAAAGTCGAATCCCAACGCCCAATTCGGATTCCGAGTTCGAGATTGGATGTTGGATGCTGGGCGTTGGATGTTTCCTACGCAGGTTGTTTACGCGCGGCCCATGTAGGCACCGGTGCGAGTGTCGATCTTGATAGCTTCGCCCTCTTTGATGAAGAGCGGGACGTTGATTGTTTTCCCGGTCTCGAGCACAGCCGGTTTAGTCACATTGCTTGCGGTGTCGCCCCGTAGCCCTTGGGGTGACTCCACGACCTTGAGACTGACGGAGGCGGGCAATTCAACCTGCACCGGTTTGCCTTCGGCATAGAGAACCTGCACGGAAAGATTTTCCACGAGATAATCTTTGGCATCGCCAATCAGATTCTCTTGCAATGTGACCGTGTCGTAGGTCTCCGGGTCCATGAAATGATACCCGTTGCGATCCTTGTAGCTGAACTCGAGGTTCTTTCGCTCGATCTCAACCAACTCCACTTTGTCAGTCGAGCCGAAGCGGACGTCGGCGCTTTTGCCGGTATTGATGTAGCGGATGATCGCCTGGACGAAGGCGCGCAAATTTCCGGGCGTACGGTGATGGACTTCGAGCACAATGGCAGGGTTGCCGTTGTACTTAATTGCCATTCCTTTACGAAGATCGTTTGCTGCTGCCATGAGAAGAAAAGTGATGCGTGATGAGTGATAAATGGCTGGTGAAAAGAGGCGGACGTTACGCGCCCTCAGAGTAACTTCAAGCGCGTGAGGTCCTGCGAATCGACGATGCCGACTGGCACGCTGTCGTCATCGATAACGACAAGATCGTCGATGCGATGGCGCTCCAGTAGGTTCAGCACTTCGACGGCGAGTTTGTCTTTGTGCACTGTGACCGGATTCAACGTCATCAGGTCCGCGACCAGCCGTTCACCAATCTTGGAGTCGGATTGAAAATGCCGCACGAAATCTCCATGCGTGAAAATTCCGAGCAGTTGTCGATCTTCGCCCGCGACGACTGCTGCTCCGGCACGAACATTCGTCATCGCTTTGAGCACATCGCGTATCGGCGTATTGGTAGAAACGATGGCCATGGCTTCACGCGGGCGCATGATTTGATGCACACGCATGAGGAGGCTACGTCCAATCAGTCCGGCGGGATGAAACTTGGCGAAATCTTCCTTGTTAAATCCGCGCGCCTCGAGCAGCACCATTGCGAGCGCGTCACCCAGCGCCAGCATCACCGTCGTGCTCGAAGTCGGCGCGAGGTTAAGCGGACACGCTTCCTGCTCGATATTAACATCGAGGAACACATGCGCGTTTTGGGCCAGGGTTGACTTCGGATCGCCGCAGAAGGCAATGATTCGCACTTGAAACCGCGCGATCGCCGGCAAAATCCGGAGTAATTCTTCCGTCTCTCCGCTCGCGCTTAACGCCAGGACCACGTCGCCATCGGCAACCATGCCCAGATCGCCGTGCAGTGCATTCGAGGAATCGAGCACGACGGCAGGCGAACCCGTGCTGGTGAGAGTGGCGGCGATTTTCGCGCCGATGTGTCCGGATTTCCCAACGCCGAGAACGACAACTTTCCCTCGAGCATCGACCGTTTCCCTGATCAGCTCGACCGCGTGGGAGAAATTTTCGCCCAGTCGATCGCGGAGTCGCTGGAGCTCAAAAATTTCGATATCCAGGACACGTGCGGCCTTTTCAAGGTAGTCCATCGAGCTATATAATGTGGGCAGGCGTTGTTACGGGCAAGAACTTGCACGTCTCGCTGAAAGGAAAAAATTATGAAAACATTAATCATCTCGATCCTGGCCGCGCTGGTGACGAGCGCTTTTGCACAAAGTTTCCGGGCGCCGATCGGGCCGCAAGAACCGGTCCGAGCAATGCCCACACCGCCGCCCTTCTTACAACGCCCCGACGTCCAGGGAGTGGTTCCGCGAGCGGCCCGCGGCGGGAATCCACTCCAGATGCTCAATCCGAGCGCACCAGCCCGATACGGCACATGGGTGGAAAGCACGGCGTTCGACCCGAACATTCCCGGCAAATGGAAGGGCATTAAGCTCTTCGAAATTTTCTTTTAGAATGAAGCGTCGTGGAATGCATCTTCACGCGCGCGCGCAGACATTTGTCATTCTGAGCGAAGTCGGAGGAATCTCTTATTGTTAATAGCGAGAGATGTCTCGACTCCGCCCGACATGACAAGAAAGCGGTTCGGCGCCGCGCGCGCGCGAATTAGCGTGCGTTTAGCCGAAGCTAATGAATTGACCGCGATTTTTACTTCTGCCTGTCGCACATCGACCCAAAATCAAAGATCAAACATCAAACATCGGATCTGATCCACGTTGCGTCGTCGCCTGTTATTGCGCGACATTTCTTAAACCGGAGATGTTGCACATCTACCGGCAGATAACTTCCCTGAAGCGATGCCGGTCTATCGTGATCGCGCAGAAGCGCGAGCAAGCCGACCGCTATCCATTTGAGTCGATCCACGTCGTCGCGAAGCCGGCCATACATTTCCTGCGCCGCTTCTGGTTTAGGCAGCTGCGCGACAAGCCGTGGCAAATTTCCAGCGTCGAGCTTCGCGCATTCCTGGACATTTTAACGAAAACCGACGCGCGTCTCCTGCATATTTACTTCGGTCACATCGCTGTGCATCTCTTGCCGCTTATTCGCGCATGGCCGAAGCCGTCGATTGTTTCCTTTCATGGCGCAGATGTGATGGTGGACATGAACAAACCGGCCTATCGAGCAGCCACTGAACAGATGCTCGAGGCGGTGAAGCTTGTTCTTGTGCGGTCAGAATCGTTGCGGCGCGCAGTGATTCATCTTGGTTGCGACGAAAAGAAGATCGAAGTGCAGCGAACCGGGGTTCCGCTTGACGAATTTCCATTCCGCGAACGCGGTTTCCCGCCCCGCGATCGCGGGGGCGAATGGCGGTTCGTGCAAGCTGGCCGTTTGATCGACAAGAAAGGTCTGCCGGTTTCTCTCCGCGCTTTCGCGAGTTTTCTGCATCGATATCCAAACGCGACGCTAACGATTGCCGGAGAAGGCCCGCTACTTGGGGATCTTCAGAAGCTGGCGCACGAACTCAAGATCGACCAGCGGGTTTCGTTTACCGGTTTTATTTCGCAGGCGGAACTGCGCGACATTTTTTATGCGTCACACATTTTCCTCCATCCGAGCGAAACTGGTCCCGACGGAAATCAGGAGGGGATACCAAATTCAATGCTGGAAGCGATGGCGACGGGGCTGCCAGTCTTCGCGACTCAGCATGGCGGGATTCCCGAAGCGATCGAAAGCGGCGTGAGCGGTGTGCTCGTGCCGGAGCATAATCATGACGAATTGGCGCGCTCGCTGCTTGATGCGGTACAAGAGCCCGGTTTTCTTTCGCGAGTCGCGCACAGTGCCGCTCAGGTAATCAGAGAAAAGTTCGATCTGCGGGTGCAGGCGCGGCGTCTGGAAGATATTTATCTCAAACAGATGTAGCGGCGGCTTTCCCTATGTGTCATGTCGAGCGTCAGTCGAGACATCTCTTACTATTAAAATGAAAGATTCCTCGACTTCGCTCGGAATGAACAAAAAACTGCGCGTGAGGACACGCGCCACTACACCATCGCCGCTTTACTGATCGTTCAGAACCATTTGCCGCGCAGGTTGGCTGATTTCCAGCTGATCGCTCACTTTTTGGATTTTTGAATCCTGCTCTTTGAGACGGGCGACAACAGCCTCCGTCTCTTTCGCATAGGTTTCGCCCGCAAAAAGTCGGGCCTCAAGTTTCAGTTGCTCAAGCCTGCCGCCGTAATGTCGGCCCCTTGGGCATCTATGCTACTGGACGGCCGGATAACGATTGTGCCAATCGGTGGCTTGCTCGTATGCGTAAGCGAGGCGTAGAACCCCTGCTTCGCCTCCACACGGGCCGATGATCTGCATACCGATCGACAATCCCGCACGCGTGAACCCGCACGGAATGGAGATCGCGGGCAGTCCCAGCGCGTTAATGGGCCGCGTGTTGTGAAGCATGAGCAGTTCCTTGCTTCGAAGCGTGGCTGGATCGGACAATAGGCTGGCAATCGTGAACGGAGGTACAACAGCGGTGGGAGTGACCACGAGATCCACAGTGTCAAATACCCTAGAAACAGAACGCCGGATCTGGGCGAGCTGGCGACGGCTTTGTATATACGAGGGTGTTCCGGCGTCCGCTCCAGCCCGGATTCGATTGAGCGTATCCGGCTGGTATAACTCGGGCGTTCTGGAAATATATTCCTGGTGGTAAGCGTAGGCCTCCGCGGTGAAAACGGTCCCGTAAACCTCCATAACGGAAGGATGGTCGTTCGTGGCCAGTAGTGCGATGTCGTGCTGGCTCGCGGTGAGGTTCTTCAACACCGATAGAGCCGCGCCCATCGCCGCCTCGGTCTCGGGATGAAGTCCCTCGTAGAAGTAGGCGTGGGGAATACCTAGCCGCAAAGAGGAGGTCCCGTCCGCGATGCTCCCGACGAAATCTGGAACGGGGAGATCGGCGCTGTTGGTGTCGACCGCGTCGTAGCCAGCGATCACCTGAAGCATAAGAGTAACATCCTTGACCGTACGAGCCATCGGACCCACGTGGTCCAGGGACCAAGCTAGAGGTATGACGCCCCGTGTGCTCACCCGTCCATAGGTCGGTTTGAGTCCAACGATGCCGCAGTAGCCTGCCGGCTGGCGGATGGAACCTCCCGTATCGGTGCCAAGCGCCCCAAAGCATAGTTCAGCTGCGACAGCCGCTGCCGGCCCGGCGGAGGAGCCGCCTGCGCAGTAATCGGATTCCCAGGGATTTCGAACCGGGCCGAAATAACTGATTACAGAACTGCCGCCGTAGGCGAATTCATGCAGATTGAGCTTGCCCAAGAGCACGGCCCCGGCAGCTTTGAGGCGACGGACAACCTCTGCATCCTCTGTGGGAACGCGATCCTTGAATACACCACTCGCGGCGGTCGTGCGCACGGCGGCCGTGTCCAGCAAATCTTTCAGAGCAATGGGGATTCCATGGAGCGGGCCTTTCCAATGGCCACGGTGAATCTCTTCTTCGGCCGCACGAGCCTCGGCCAACGCGGAGTCGGCCGTAACGGTGATGAAGGCGTTCAGCTTGGGGTTGAGCGGTTCAATCCGGCCGAGACACGCTCTGGTCAACTCCACCGGAGAGATCTTCTTGGCATGCACAAGTTGAGATGCTTCGGAGAGAGTAAGCCTTGAAAGACTTGCTTTGTGGGGCGCCGCTCCACCTTGAACTCCGGCTGAATTGGCAGCGACTGCGATTGGCGGAATCAGGGTTCCCGCCGCTCCGGCCATAGTTGTTTTCACAAATGATCTACGTGACAAAAGCACATTGTCGGTGTTGCGAAACCATCTTTCGCTTTGAAGGCGGGAATCCTACGGACGAATATCCACCCTTATTAGGCCGGCGGAGCCTTCGCGGGTCCCGACGTCCTGCCAGCCGTCGCTCGGGGTGAAATCCTGACGCAGGCGTCGCAAATCCAGAAAGTGAGAGGTCTGCTCGTTTCAAGCCGCGCATTCGATCTGCGCAAAGAACTTTGCCAGCTCCGAGCGCACCGCTTGAGAGGAAAGCCGTTCGAGCGCGCGCTCTTGCGAGTCGGTGACAATCGCGGAACGCGAATCAGCGTTTTTCAATAGTTCGAGTGCGATGGAAGCGATTTCGCTGATCCCCCGGCCTTCGCCACAAGTTTTTGGGAAAGCGATTCTTTCAATCGCGCCATCTCCGCCGACGCAAACGCTCCGGCATAGAAGTGCGTCCCCTGCGGCCTGGCCTGGCACGCGACTGCGATCCAGTTGCAAAACTATTTTATGCCCGGCCACCATTCGCAGGTAATCCGGATAGGCTTTTTCTTCCTCAATCACGCGGAATTTTCCTTCTGGAAATTTTAACTCCCAAAGCAATCGTCGCGCCCTGTATCCATCCAGATTGACGACACTGACCGGTTCGCCTGTCGCTTCACACAGCTGCCGCGCGACCAACAGCGCCAAGAAATGATTGCGCGAAGGCACATCCCATTCGCGTGTGCCGAGAAAAATTCCGGTGTGCTTGTCAGGCGGGACAGAAAAGTTCCATTGTCCGTCTTCGAGCGGATAAGGCGTTGGAATAAAGGCAACTGTGCTGGGATCGTGTTTCCAACGCGCTCTCTGATAGATTTCCGCGGCCTCCGGTGTGGTGGCGATGCATCCGTCGGCTTGTGCCAGAATCGTAATGAAGCGCGATAACTTCGCGCGATCGCATAACTGTTGCGCGATCTGGTGCAGGCCGGTCTCTTTTAGCGAGACAGCGACCTTGCGTCCGTGCTTTTTCAGTTCGCCTAACGCGCGCTCTGAATTTCGGAAATCGCCGCGCAAAAGGAGAAGAATGGGCGTTTCCTCCGTGATCGCGCGCCGCGTATCGTAATGAAAAGCTCCGCGCGTGCACGCCGCAAATCCGTGGAAATTGATGGGGGGATGTTCTCCCCCGCCTGGATCGATTGTGTCGTGAAAGTGCTGTTCCGGATCGCGACCGCCCGGGTTAAGAACGGTTAACCGGAAATCGTCCGCGCTTTGCGATCCCATTGCTTATTCGTTGAGACCGCTCGGAGGCGGCGTCGCCGACTTTAAGAGCGTCTCTTCGTCGTTCTCTTGATCGAGCGGTTTCACCGGTTTTGCGCGCCGAATCTCGACTGGTTCTTTTTTCTCCTGCGGTTCGACCGGTATCGCTTTCCTGATCGGCACCGCGGCCTCCGGTGTTTGCTTGTTTGAATCGCGTTCCGGCTCGTGGACTTTTTCGGGCTTCGCCGGTGTCGCTGAATTCTCAGCAGCGGCATTTTCAATCTTTGCAGTTTCGGTCGTTTCCTTTACCGCCTCCGGCTCCGGCTCTGGTCTCAAAGTTGGTTTGAGCGAACTGTAAGGATCTTTGTCGGCCAGCAGTGTTGGGCTTTTTATGATGACCGAAGTAACTTCGCTAAGATCGACAGCGAGCTCAGCGCGCGGCAAATCGCTCGAAGGAAGATCGCGAACAAGCCGCGCACGCGGTTCGCCGTGGACGTTGCATGATTCGGTCGGCATCTGTGCCGAAGTGGCGATTTCCATGTATGTCGTGCGTCGCTGCATGGTGTCACCGCTCGTGCTTTTCATGGCATCGTAACATTTATCGGTGGCGAGCAAGCCCGATCTCGAGCAAATCTCGACCTCCTTCAAATCTGACGGGCGCGTAATTTCGCGCGGCGGATAACGCTCAACCGCCGCGTTCATGATGTCGACCCAGACCGGCAACGCCAGTTCACGCCCAAACGCTCCGCGATAAATCTTTTGCGGCTTGTCGAAGCCCATCCAAACTGCGCATGTAAAATTTGAATCGTAGCCGGCAAAAAGTGCGTCGGTGAAATCGTAGGCGGTACCAGTTTTCCCCGCTGCCGGCATTTTTTTCAGCCCGAATTGTGTGCGTGCAGCTTTTCCCGTTCCTGACTCGAGCGCATCGACCAGACAGGAATGCACCTCATAAGCTGTTTCGGATTTGATGACGGTTTGCCGGGTGCGCGCGCTCTTCGCATCCCATACCACGCTTCCATCTTTCTCTTCGATGCGTTCCAAAATGTGCGGCGTGGCCGGACGCCAGCCGCCGTTTGGAAATATCGTGTAAGCGAGTGCGAGTTCGGCAATCGTGATTTCGCTGCTGCCGAGAAATGTGGCCGGATACGGACGCAGGGAGGAACGAACGCCGGCCGCCGAACAAAGCTGCAAAACTGAATCGACACCCGCGTTCATGCCAATTCGGATAGTTGCGCCATTCTTTGATTTAGACAGAGCCTGCCGCGCTGGCATTGCACCTTCGTAGCGGTTCTCCCCGCTTTCCGGCCCCCATTCACCGAGAATGCCGGTTGTGCCGCCAATCATGACCGCGCGATTATCGAGCGGCGAATCTTCTACCAGCGATCCCGGGAACATTCCTTTTTCAAATGCAGCCGCATAAACAAACGGCAGCATCGCGGTTCCGGCTGGCCGCTTCGCTTGCAACGCGCGATCATATTGGTTGTGCTCGAAATCGCGGCCTCCGACGAGCACCAGGATGTCGCCGGTTTGATTATCAAGTCCAATCACCGCGCCTTGGAGATACTCGGGGGCGGGCTGATCGGACATCGTGCCATTGGCTTTGGCTTTGCGAAAATTTGCCGCGTACTCCGCATAAGTCTGGTGCTTGTAATCGGGATGTTGTTCGGCCCGTTCAAGATTCGAGCGAAGAGAATGCTCAGCGACCGTCTGAAGATCGACATCGATGGTGGTGTGAATGCGAAAACCCTCGTTCATCGCGCGGTCCCAGCCAACCGCGGCGATCACTTGTTGGCGGATATAATCGACTGCGTAAGTTTGCCCCTGAGCGTTCTGCCTGCTGCCAATGATAACCTCTTCCCCTCGCGCACTGGCGCATCGTTCACGGCTGATGAAATCAAGATCGCGCATGCGATCGAGCGCGTAATTGCGCGCCTCCAGCGACGCAGCCCGATCTGTCCAAGGCGATAATCTGTTTGGGCTCTTAATCAGGCCGGCCAGAGTGGCGCATTCCGCCAGCGACATTCCACGCGCCGATTTGCAAAAATACCCTCGCGCCGCCGCCTCCGCTCCATAGAGCCCTCCGCCGAAATAAATCCGGTTCAGATAAAGCTCCATGATTTTTTGTTTGCCGAAATGCTCCTCGATCCGGCGTGCCAGAAAAATTTCCAGAACCTTGCGACGAAATGTTTTTTGCTTGAGCGCAAAACTGTTGCGCGCCAGTTGCTGCGTAATCGTGCTTCCGCCCTGCCGCACGTGACCAGCAGTCAAATTTTTCAACGCTGCCCGGATGATTCCGAAGAAATCGTAGCCGCTATGCTGATAAAATTTTGCATCCTCAACCGCCACGACTGCGTTGACGAGGTCGCGGGGCAGTTGATCGTACGGCACTGTTTCGCGGTTCTCCACGTAGATTTGGCCGAAGATCTTGCCGTTGCGATCGAGAATCACACTCGCCGATTCCATTTGTTCAAGCTTGCTCAGATCGAACGTCGCTGCCTGGCTGTTGAGATCAGAAGCGAGAATGGCAATGTAAACCGCAATGGCAGCAGCGAGCACGACAACGATGCCAAGCGGAATATAGAATTGCGGCCTGGAATACCAGGGAGGCCGAAAGCGATAGCCCGGCGGCGGTTTGAGGTACGTAACTGGCATTCTAAATCGGCGGGATGAAAATGTGGTCCGAGTCGAGCAACTTAGGGTCAGTCATTTACCGATTCAACGACTTAACGATATAACGAGGTGAGCACCGGCAATCACGCTTTGATCGAACGTATTCGGGCCGAAATCAAAGCAGGCGGCCCGGTTCCCTTCGCCTGGTTTATGCAACAGGCGCTTTATCATCCCGAGGACGGCTATTATTCCTCTGGCCGCTCCGCGATTGGGCGCCGCGGAGATTATTTCACAAATGTGAGCGTCGGCCCGCTCTTCGGTCAGTTGCTGGCCGCTCAATTCGCGGAAATCTGGGAACGGCTTGGCAAGATCGATAAATTCGTCCTCGTCGAGCAAGGCGCGCACCATGGCAAGTTTGCGCGCGACGTGCTTGAATCCGCCCGCAAACGTTGGCCAGATTTTTCCGCGGCTGTGCGCTATCGAATCATCGAACCGTTTCCGGTCTTGCAAGCTCGACAATTTCAAACGCTGACGGGATTTGAAGACAAAGTCGAATGGCGAGACTCAATCGATGCGCTTGAGCCATTTATCGGAGTTCATTTTTCCAACGAGCTTCTCGACGCCATGCCAGTGCACCTGATCGTCTCGCAGTGTGGGAGGGGAGTTGGCGCCCCCACGGAATGCACATGGCTGGAAAAATTTGTCACGCTGAACAGCGACATGTTCATATTCGTCGATCAACCGATTGCGGATCAAACGCTGCGCGATCATTTGCAGAAATCGCCCGTGTGGCCCGCGGATTACCAAACCGAAGTAAACCTCGCGGCACTCGATTGGATCGACAACCTATCGCGCAAACTCGATCGCGGTTACGTGCTCACGATTGATTACGGCCATCCCCGTGACGAATTTTTTACACCGCATCGATTCAAGGGGACCCTGCAAGTCCGCGCGCAGCATCGTCTGCTGCAGTCACCATTCGATGAGATCGGGCACGCCGATATCACCGCGCATATCGAATGGACAAGTATTGCTGAGCGTGCGGAAGCGTGCGGTTTCGAAGTTAAAGGCTTCACCGATCAACATCATTTCATCACCGGTATACTTTCCGAACTGGCCCACGACATCCCGCGAGAGGATGCCGATCCAAAGACGAAGCGCGCGCTGCAAACGCTGCTGCATCCTGAAATGCTTGGGAGAAACTTCCAAATTCTGGCGCTCGGAAAGAATATCGATGCTGTTGCATCGCTCGCGGGCCTTAAGTTTGCCCGAGAACCACACTCTGTTTTAGGACTTGATCGGGTTGCGTCCTAGCGGCCGAATACATCCCTCAGGGCTGCCCGTGCCGCGTGGTAACCGCACATGCCATGGACACCGCCTCCCGGTGGAGTTGAAGCGGAGCACAAATAAAATCCGCGCAATGGTGTGCGATAGGGGGTGGGACTCAGGATTGGGCGTGCAATCAATTGCGCCAGATTCGCCGCGCCGCCATTGATGTCGCCGCCAGCCAAATTCGGATTCGATTTTTCAAGATCGACGGCGCTCACCGTGTGACGCGCGAGAATGCAATCGCGAAAACCGGGAGCGAAGCGTTCGATTTGTGATTCGACGCGCTCGGCCATGTCGATCTTGCAACCGAATGGAACGTGGCAGTAGGCCCAAAGTGTGTGCTGATCCCGCGGTGCACGTGTTTCGTCAAACACACTTTGCTGTGCCACGAGTGTAAACGGGTGCTCGGGGATTTTTCCGTGGGAGACGTCGCGTTCCGCCGTCGCGATTTCACCGATTGTCCCGCCAAGATGAATTGTGCCCGCGCGTTTGCACGCTTCAGCTTTCCATGGAATCGGGCTGCTTAGCGCGCAGTCGATTTTGAAAATGCCGGGGGCGTGCCGGAATTTTTTAAGGCGATGGCGATAAACTTTGGGCAACCGTTCACCAGCAATGTGGACAAATTGCCAGGCCGATATGTCAAGCAAGACGGCGCGCGACTTTGGCAAATCATCCAAACTTTTCACGCGATGGTTGGTGTCGATCTTGCCCCCAAGTTCGCGCAGATAATTCGCCAGCGCATTCGTGATTGTCTGGGAGCCGCCGCGTGGAATCGGCCACCCGACCGCGTGTCCGGCAATTCCGAGCACAAATCCAAACGCGGATGAAACAACTGATTCGAGCGGCAGGAAGGAGTGCGCCGCGATTCCCCCGAAAAGCGCGCGGGCCGGTTCATGTTTGAACGCAGTTTTAGCCAGCAAAGTTGCGGGAAAAAGCGCCGGGATTCCGAAACGTGCCAGCGCCAGCGGATGTCTCGGAAAATGCAGCATCGGTTGCAGGAACTCGGTGGCGAGTTTTTCCCAATCGCGCACGAGCGGTCGCATCAATCGGCGATAATTCCTTGCATCAGCACCTAATCTTTCCGCTGTTTCATCGACCTCGCGGTAAAGACAGGCTGCGGTGCCATCGTCGAGCGGATGAGCGAGCGGAATCTCCGGCTGGATCCAGGTGAGACCGAATCGCTCGAGCGGAAGCGTTTTGAAAAATGGTGAGCCAGCGGCCAGTGGATGAACGGCCGAACAAACGTCATGCACAAATCCTGGCAGGGTCAGTTCGGCCGAGCGGGCGCCGCCGCCGATGGTTGGATTGGCTTCCAATACGATCACAGAACATCCAACCCGGGCGAGTGTGATCGCTGCGGCGAGACCGTTCGGTCCGGATCCAACAACGACTGCGTCGCAATCAAACGGCATGTTGAATACTGGAGGAAAGGCAGATTGGTTGAACGGCTAGACCGCGATCGCGCTCCGGCGCGGCGCATGGTCTCGAAAGGACCGGTTGAGACTCTATCGCGTAGTGCATCGGCATCATTCTACTTCAATTATTCGTCAATGCCGCTCCGGGCGTCCAGCATCCGAACTCAGCTAAAGCGCCGGATGCAACAGCACGACGAAATGGAGAGCTTCGCGCTGGCCGAGACATTCAAATATTTCTATGTGCTCTTCGCGCCGCCGGGCACCTTGGATTTCGGCAAGATCGTTTTCAATACGGAAGCCCATCCGTTAAGGCGTACCTGGTAGCGTTCGACGGAATCGTGGCGTAAAACGTGCTTTTCAGCGTGTTTCTACTGTGCTTTCTTGCTCATGCTCGCCAGCTGTCTGTTGTCCGGATGAAGTTTCCCATTCTTCGCGTTCTGCTATTGCTCCAGGCGTTGCCGGTCTGCGCGTTCGCCAGCAACAACGTGGTGAACCTGTCGCATTACGACCTGGTGCATCCGGACTTTGTCGGGATGAAGAATGAAGGCATCGTAGGTGTGATTCACGAGGCCACTTATCCGCGGTTCGATCTCGATTCGAAATACCGCGACCGGCAAATGGCCGCCCTGCAAGCCGGTTTGCTTTGGGGCGCATATCATTTCGGTGATGCGACCGATCCCGTCCGCCAGGCCGATCATTTCCTCAGCGTGGTCGCAGCGTC
>CATPAV010000120.1 GCA_955652245.1 uncultured Candidatus Udaeobacter sp.
ACCCTAACGAGCCGGCCTTTGTCGGAATGGAGCGCGGAATGAATCACCAAACTCTTCCCGTCCGGATCGAATCCCGCGACGAGCGAGCCGATGAAGACTTCGCCGGCAAAGAGCGCTCGCTCGAAGGGCATTACAACTAAGTCGCGCCACGGTTTGTCGGCTGCGTCGCGCACCCGCACGACCGACGCGGCGGTCTTTCCATCAAAAGCCGTCGCCGCGCGGATGACGAAATCATTGTCTGTCGTCCAAGTGAGCACATCACCGGGATTGGTCGCCTCGAGCGTGACCGCGCCGGTTTCGAGATCGACGCGATACATGTCGAAGGCGTGGCGGTCGCGCAGATTGAGCGCGACGAGGACGAAGCGCGGATGTTGCAGATCGGTCAAAACATTCTGCGCACGAACGCCCCGGAATGGCGTCAGATCCCGCACATTGCCATTCGTTAGGTCAGCCGAAAAAAGATGCTCGTTTTCGTCGCCGGCGTTGTCCTGCAGATAAAGGATGTGCTTCGCATCGCCTCCCCAGGCATACCAGGCGATCGGCCGATGCGGTTCGTTCGTGATCGGGTGCGGGTTCTTACCGTCGATCGCGCTCGCCCACACGTTGAGCACTTCATTCTTGTCCGGCGCGAGCCAGGCGATCTGTGCGCCATCGGGTGAGACTTCTGGATGCGAGCGCTCCGGATTACCGAAAAGAATTTCGCGTGGAATGAGCGCGGGCAATTTGGCGTACATGGTGAAGGTGCAAAGCCAGATGACCGCACAGAGAAGATATTTCATATCGATGCCACTTCCCTACTTAAGCTTCGAGAGGTCCAGCGCAATGCGGGCGACACTGTAGAAGAGTAGAATCGCGCCCGCGGGCACGAGCCATACGCCGAGTCCGGGGTCGCCGTCATAGATTACAATTCCGCCGAGAAAGAATCCCGCCGGCAGTAAGATCGCGGCCCAAATCAATGCAAAGGAAACCGACGGTCGAAGCTCGAAGCGATCCACCTTTCGCACTGTCAAACCGGCAGCGATGTTTATGAGCGCGAGCAGCGTTCCGTGTGCGTGGGCAAGTGTGAACATGAGTCGCCGCGTTTCGTTTCCAACATCGACATACCACCCGATCTTGAACCCGTGCAGCGTCTCGAGGGCGCCGCCCAGGGATAAAAACACGAGAAGCGACCACCAGCCGAAGCGCAAATTTCGGTCGGCGTTCTTTTTAATGGTTTGGACGCGAGGAGTTGAGCGCATCATTCTGCCAGGAGGATCCGCTTATCGTCGCGCTCCTTTCGGAGGCGTTGGAAAATATCTTGTTGCCAACGTCCATTTGAATCGAGCAGTGTCTCAGGGCGATAAACTGCGTTCGGGTTGCGCACTTCTTGCAACCATTTTTCGTAGGCTCGCGCAGCCGCATCGCTCAGCAGGCGATCGGTCGCAGTGTAGTTGAAAGAGAAATTCTGGAAACCGGGCAACGTTTCCAGCGATTTCCACGCGTCGAAGCGAACGGCGGCGTAGGGATCGGTCAGGCTGTAAATTAGGTACGGATAAAGCCAATCGCAGCCCGCGATTTTTTGCGCGGCTTCCCAGCCACACCCCCAGGCAAGGAGGACGCGCTGACCGGCGTCTCCCTTCACGATCCACTGGATCGCCGCAGCGATGGTTTGATCGTCTTGCGACAACACCGGCGTGGGTTGGTTATACCAGGCGTGAAGTTTCTGCGCAGTCCACGCGAGCGTTTGATTGAGATGACAAAGATTGCAGGCGTTGGGTCTTCCATACGTGATACTTTCCTTCACGCTCGGAGACGAGACCTGGTGGCTGCGCATCGCGTGCAACAGGCCAAATGTCGTGCGTGGCATGTGGCAGTTGTAACAGCTGCTACCGGATGAATCGGCGGGATGATGAGTGTGTGCCACGAGTCTTGCGCTCATATCTTTGTGGCACTGCAAGCAGGCCGCGTCGGAATCCATTTTCGGCTTCAACTGACCAGTCTGCGCCCATGTTTTTACATCGGCGTGGTCCGGTGTATCCAAATGCATCTCGTGACAGGAGATGCAGGAGAATTCGCCGCCGCGAAAACAAGGCGAGGCTTGCACGCCGTTGAATTCGCGTCCTGTCACTCGAATCATTCCGTCACCCCAGAACCTGTTGCCGAAAAAATCCGGCTCGGTCCGGCGAATAAAATCTTTCTGGTCACTGTGATCCGACGTGCTTGGCTGTACGACGAAACGCTGTGCGAGATCGTGTCCGCCCGGACGGAAGCTGGCGCCGTGCCGATTGAAATCGATTTTATCCGTCATGTTATTAAAGGCCCAAACGCTGTGGCATTGCCCGCAGGCGAGCCCTGAGTCTGGACCCTTCAGGCGCGAAGGGTTCGTCATGGTTGGGTCAGATTTCGTCGTGAGATGAATCTTGAAACGGCGGATGGGATTTCGGTTGAGTGCGATGTGCTTGGCTCCTTCACTGTGGCACGCCTCACACGCAATCCCGAATTCCGCGACCTGCGAATCCCAAGTGTTGCCTTGGACAAAACGCGACTGGCCTTGCGTGACGTGGCAGTCCATACAGGCGCCATTCCACGCCCCAATTGAATAATATTCCTTCAGGTCCGGCGGCATCAAGAATGTCTGACTGACCGGCGCCCACATTTTTTCTTCGACGATGTAGGCAAAGGGAAATTGCTCGAGTGTGCGGCCCTGGCCGGTCTCGAGCCACGGGACTTGCAACGTATGCGAACCTGTTACGAGCACGATTTGTTGCCCGTCGCCGGAGCTGGCGCCTTCCCGTCTCTTGTGGACGAAGAACGCGTCGCGGCGGCGTTCGACTTTGTATTCGATCCCATTGAATGCGAGTTCGAGTTGATCCATGTTCGCCGGCAGGCTCGACGGCGTTGCGACCTGTGTCATTGTTCTATGAAAGGATGCGTGCCAGCTTGCATAATTTCCCGGATGACATGCGCGGCAGGCGTTCGACGTCACATAGCCAGTGATCTGTGACCTGATGGGGCGATTCTTCGGTAACTGCGACTCGTGTTGAAAGTCGCGAACCGAAATCAATGTCAGCGCGCCCGCACCTGCTATCGTTGTGATAACGAACAGCCCACGGCACTGGGTTCGAGACAAGGTCGGCACAGTTTCTCGTGCAATGTTATGGAAATCGAAACGCAGAGGCAATCTGCATTCCTTTTACTCGTGGGCGACGGCAACAGATTCGTCGAAGAGATTCTCGCGCCGCCCCTTTTCATTCGATTCAGTCCTTACGAAGGAGCACCTTCTCAGTCGCACCTAGCAGAGGCGACGCGCTTTTGCTCTTCAGCCTGGTTGCATTCATCATGTGGGACGCGATCTGATGTCCTACCGTCAAGAATAGGTCGCAGACGAGACACGGCTGCTCTTCGCAGATGTTCAAAATGTTTGAGCGTTAGCGATCCCCTGCCCAGGTTTTCTTTTCGAAAGAAACGCGGCCCGATCCTTTTTCGAACGCCTCGAAGTGCTCCGGGTTCTGCCGGTAATATTTCTGGTGATACGCCTCGGCTGGATAAAATTTCATCGCCGGCAGGATTTCGGTCGCGATCGGTCTATCGAATTTTCCCGAGCGCGCGAGCTTCTCTTTTGAAGCCTCCGCGATCTTTTTCTCCTCATTGTCGTTGTAAAAAATGGCGGCGCGATAACTCGGCCCGATATCCGTGAACTGACCGTCCGCCTGCGTCGGATCGATTTGCCGCCAGTAGATGTCGAGCAACTGATCGTAGGAGATTTTTGTCGGATCGTATGTGATTTCGATCGATTCGCGATAGCCGGTCTTTTCTGAAGAGACGCGTTCGTAAGTGGGATTCGGTTCCGTTCCGCCAGAGTAGCCGACGACGGTTTTGATCACGCCCGTCGCTTTATCAAATGCCGGTTGGATGCACCAAAAGCAGCCGCCAGCGAAAATCGCAGTCTTGGTTGGTGAATGGGATGAATCTTGGCCGCGAGCAGGGTCGACAACAGCCGCAATCACGACGGCCAAGAGCAGGGCGATGGCTGGGATTCGTTTCATAATTGTCGATCTTAGACAATGCTGCGCGCGATTTGTTCCGACTTTTGGGCTTGCCACCATTCGCGCCCGCTGCCATAAGCGTAAATCTTTTGGG